>PIXU01000185.1 GCA_003601795.1 Candidatus Methanophagales archaeon | reverse complement strand
GTAATTTTAGCCTTGACCTTGAAATTTTCTTGTCCACGTTACTAAGCGCTGTTCCATGAGGGATAAGATGAATTTTATCAGAAGGTATCCCGAGCCGCTGCAATACCGCCTCCTGCGACTCAAGATGGACAATAACCTTGTCGGTAAGTTCAGCGATTCTCTTAACGAAATTCTCGTCTACCGCTCCCCTTTCTGAGATTTGGCTTGGTCTTACGCAATGGATAGTTATTATACTCCTTTTCGCTGATGCTTTCAATTCCTCGCACAGCATAGGCAGCCTTTCATCGAGCCCGTATATATTGTATTCATGTTGAATATGGACTACATCAGCATCCTTTACATTGCTAAGGATTGGTTCTACATAATTTTCATTCCTATCCCAGCAGGGAACCACTTCAAATTTAGCTTGTTTGAGTGGTGACGCATCCTTCTCGGCAACCACCTTAATTTCCAATTCGTGACTCACTTTTTGGAGCCCGTGAATAAGATAATCCGTATAAGTGGCTATTCCGCACTGCTGAGGGAGATAGGTTGATACATATGCGACTTTCATCTTTATAATACTTTCATCTCTATAATATAGATAGTTTAAGTTAGGAAATAAAAACATCAATTATATAATTGTTGCATGCAATCATTTCAAAACTATCTATGCTTTTGCTTCTTTTCTCCAAATAAAGAAGGCAAATGAATTGCGTAGGAACCATCCTCTTTTATCTTCATGATTATCCCCTTCCTCTGTAACAACGCACCCAAATTGAGTTCATACACACCGGGGCTCAAAATCCTCAAGCTTTCTATTCTTTCCCCTTCTGAGGGTTCTTTCTCCTCTATTTTTATCTTATCCACCAATTCTGCTGCGCTATCGCCATCCTTTAGATACAGAAAAAGATTCCCTCCACACTCAGGACAGCCTCTCAACATCTCTTTCGTTAGCTTTTCAAATTTTTTCCCACATTTCAAACACTTATGCATTTTATATTGCAGAGATCATCGCACTTATTAAGTCCTTTTCCTTCTTTATCGTGCGCATCACCTTCGCAGGCCCTATCACGGTGAGTCGTGTCTTTCTTCTCAAATTTAAAAACCCTCTTTTAGCAGGATATCCACTCATCTCTATTCCCGGAAAATCTTCGTTCACCTCCATCATCGTGAGCTCAATCAGTTTCATCTGCTCCTCTGGCGTCAAACCACCCTCCAACACCACTATGTTCCCAGACTTCACTCCATCCAGCACAAATCT
Source organism: Candidatus Methanophagales archaeon (assembly GCA_003601795.1). GTDB lineage: Archaea > Halobacteriota > Syntropharchaeia > Alkanophagales > Methanospirareceae > QEXZ01. The sequence continues at coordinate 14,238 of PIXU01000185.1, read as the reverse complement.
CAGCTTCTCCATCGAGCCCATTGAATTTATTTTGTCCTCCGATATCATGTCCATCTTTATCTCCATTTCACCTGAACCTCCTCGCCATTTCCTCATATAGCGCCTCCATATTCTCTCCTTTCAATGCTGATATAGGAATAACGGGATGCTGAGGAAAGGCATTTATTATCCTTTGCGGAGCTGCATCCGCTAAGTCCATTTTATTTGCAGCGATAATAATAGGCGTTCCTCTCGCTTCCATATTCCCGACGATTACAATATTGGTTTGCGTATATGGATCCTTAGTAGAATCCATCAGGAGCACAATGCCATCAATATCGTCAAGCCATTTTATCGCCTCTATAACTCCTTCTGTCGCCTCCTTCGCCCTCCTTTTTGCCTCTTCCTCCTCTAAACCATAAGCCATGAACTCGTGAAAATCTATTTTGGTGGCTAATCCCGGGGTATCAACCACATCCAGTTTTAACCTCCCTTTTGCTTTTCTTCCCGCAGTCATCGATTCTGGATTTGAATTTGGGTTTGGGTTTTGTACTGACTTCGATTTCACGTCTATGATTATCCCCCCCCTTCTGACCGCTCTTCTCGTCTCATGTGGGACTTCCGTGGATACCCCTATATCCTCGTTCTCATCCACAAAAGTATGGATTATTCTATTCGCCAAAGTCGTTTTCCCTGCATTCGGCGGCCCATAGATGCCAATTTTTGCCGTTTTCTCCCTGAAGAACAAAGCCTTTATTAGTCGCGATAAAATGCCCCTCCTACTTTTATTTGACTTCATCTCTTTCTCCCTTCCTCTTTGTTATATAAAAAATTTTTCTACATACAGTAGGTTTGGAATGTGACAGAGCCAAGTTAATATTACAATAGCCTTTATCTTTAATTTAAATATTTCGTTTTTTAGGACAAAAGCAGAAGAAGAGCAAAAGGAGGGATGGTCGTAGAAGAGGAGGAAAAATTGGATAAAACGGAAGGAACAGAAGAAGTAATACGGGTACGTATCCCCCAAAAAAGGAATAGGGAAGTGTTAGGTGTAGTGGAGAAGATGTTAGGTGGGCGAAGAGTAACGGTGCAGTGCGAAGATGGAATAGAAAGAATGGCTCGAATCCCTGGCAGGTTAAAAAGGAAACAATGGATAAAAGTTGGAGATGTAGTAATAATCGTTCCCTGGGACTTTCAGGATGAAAAGGCTGACCTCATCTATCGATATAAAGGACCTCAAGTAGAATGGTTAAGAAAGAAGGGCTACTTGAAGTAGAGAAATGGCTAAGGAAGGAAGAAAGGCAACTACCTAAAGGTAAGAAGCGAATTAAAGACTATCGGGATGAAAAAACGGAACTGTACGTTCTCGACGTTCCAACTTTGGAAACACTATATAAATTCTCAAAAAAGGGAATAATAAAAGCGTTGGGTGGACCCATAAGTAGCGGTAAGGAAGCCGTTATATTTCATGGAATTGGCGCGGAAGAGGAGGAATTGGCGATAAAGATGTATAAAGTAAGCACCTCTAACTTTAATGTCATGCTTGAGTATATTATTGGCGACCCGAGGTTTGAACATATAAAGAGGGATCGCAAAAGTATTGTATTTACTTGGGCTCGTAAGGAGCTAAAGAATCTGAAAAGGGCTTTTGACGTCGGTGTGAGGGTTCCAAAGCCGATTGCATGTGATAAGAACGTGCTGATAATGGAGTTTATAGGAAAAGAAGGGGTAGCAGCACCAAGGTTGAGAGATGTCCCGGTAGAAGTGCTTGAACTCGATTTTGACCTCGAAGAGCTCTTTTTACGCATCATTTCATCCATGAAAATCATGTATGAGCGCGGGGCGATGGTGCATGCAGACCTTAGTGAATTCAATATTTTGATGAAAGGATATGCAGAGAGAGAAGTTGCAGGTGTAAACGTGGATAAAATTGAAATAGAGCCGGTAATAATAGATATGGGACAATCTCTGCTTTTAAAGCATCCAAACGCCGACACTTTCTTCAGGCGTGATGTGAGAAATATCGTTACATTCTTTAACAAGCTCGGTTTGGACTGCTCAGTAGAAGAAGTAATGAAGAAGATGACGAGATAATTAATGTGATCGGTGGTCTAAAATGGTAACACAGTATGTCAAGATTCCGCTGGATAGAATAGGCGTGCTAATCGGTCATAACGGAGTCGTAAAAGAAGGCATAGAGAAGAAATCGGGGACCAAGATAGAAGTAGATAGTAATGAGGGTGAGGTGTATATAGAAAGCATAGAAGGCGGCGACCCCCTAAAGGGGCTCAGAGTTGCAGATGTGATAAAGGCAATAGGCAGAGGCTTTTCGCCTGAAAATGCTATTGCACTCCTTGATGACGATTTTATCTTATTCGATGCCATTTCCCTTGCTCATCTTGCGCCGAAGACGCTAAAAAGAGTAAAAGGGCGTGTAATAGGGCGAGATGGAAGAACGAGGAGGGTAATAGAGAACCTGGCGGATGTTAAAATCTCTGTTTATGGAAAGACCATAGGTATAATAGGCTATTCGCATCAGATAAGAACTGCGCATGAGGCAATAGAGATGCTGATAAATGGCGCACCACATAGTACGGTCTACTCCTTCCTGGAGCGGAAGAGGAGGAGAGAAGAGGAAAGGGATTTTTTCGCCGATGAAAGCAGAGAAAGAGAATAGAGAAAGGAAGGAAGAGGAAAGGGGGTATGAGGAAGAAAGGAGGAGGATGGTAGAGGGGCTCAGGGCAGATGGTATCGGTGAGGAAGTGTTAGAAGCGATGATGCATGTCAAAAGACACCTTTTTGTCCCTCCACATCTTATAGAGCAAGCATACGGAGATTATCCACTGCCTATCGGGGAAGGTCAAACGATAAGCGCGCCACACATGGTCGCGATGATGTGCGATTATCTGGAGTTGGAGAAGGGGGAAAAAGTGCTTGAAGTTGGCGCTGGTTCGGGCTACCATGCCGCGGTGATTGCAGAGATAATAGGCAAAACAGGGCACGTATATTCGGTAGAAAGGATACAGTGGTTAGTGGAATTTTCAAGAAAGAACCTGAAGCAGGCAGGCTATAAGCATGTGACAGTGATGCAGGGTGACGGAACGCTTGGACTGTCAGAATATGCACCTTATGACAAAATAAGCGTGACGTGTGCTGCTCCTGACGTGCCTCCACCGTTGCTTGAGCAGTTGAAAACCGGTGGAAAAATGGTTATACCCATCGGGAGATACATGCAAGAGTTATATCTGGTGAAGAAGAGAAATGGAGTAGAGAGGGAGAAAAAATGTAATGTGGTTTTTGTGCCACTGATAGGAAGATATGGATTCAGAGGGCATTAAAATAAATGATTAAGGAGGTGGTTCAAATGAATCAAGAACAAATGCTCTCGCCTGCAAGCGGGAGGATAATAAGGATACAAACTTTTAAAAAAAGTTTGAACAAAAATGCTTCGCAAGAAAGCAGGACCATCTCTATATTTATGCATCTTCATAATGTGCACATCACTGCGGCACCATTAGATGGGATGGTGAAAAAAATAATTCCTGAGAAGGGCAATTTTAAGCCCGCCTTCCTCAGAAGCAGCGATTTCAACACGAAAAACACGATAGAACTTGCGACAAAATATGGAGATATAAAAATCGTGCAAATAGCAGGTTTTTTTACAAGGAAAATAAAGTGCGAGGTGAAAGAAGGGCAGGAGGTTGCTAAAGCCGAAAGAATGGGTAAGATTTGTTTCGGCTCGCGTGTGGATGTAAGCATTCCGGATGGTTTTGAAATCCTGGTGAAGAAAGGGGATAAGGTGAAGTGCAGGAAAACCGTGATAGCTATTGCGTCACCGAGTGCTGCCACCATTCCATAATGTATTCAGGTAGCTTGAACCCACGTTGACGTAATCTTTCCACTAAATGCAGTGGAAGGGGGCTAAGCGCAAACGTCGCTCGCTCGTAGAAAGTGGTAGGTGAGGATTTTATTATAAAACTATCCGACTCCTCAGATAAGGTAGATTCATTGCCTACGATAGAATAAACGAAGCCTCCAAATTCTTTTTGCTCTCTGCACCATCCCAAAAGTGGTTCTGTCTCTCCAGACCATGAGATTAAAAATAGAATATCCCCTGCCCGTGGTCTTGGCGCAAAAGGTCCGGATAAGTATGCTTCGTCTCCAATAGCTCTCTTGACATGTTGCAGCCTTATTGCAGTCATCTTCGCCACATTTCTCGCTGATCCCAGTCCACCCATGGTTATGCGGCTCCTCGTCTCCAACTTGTCAATAATACCCTTATAAATATCAGAACTGACAAATTCATCCACAATTTTGCCTATAATCTTTGATTCCTCATCCATCTTCTCAATTACTGCATTATAATCCTTCTTCTCGTTTATTGCCTCCTTTGTTTTCTGAAATAAGAGCAACGAACCTAATTCATAAACATCGTTCATTATGCCGTGTTTGAGAAATGCATTGGAGGTATTTGGTTTTCTCTCCCTCCCTTTCAGTTCGACCACGTGTCCATAATCTTTCTCTCTTATCTTTCCAATCGAGGAATTCGTGTTTGAGACAACCGCATCAATGGTAAATTTATCACTTTTCTCTTGCTCGATATACTCAGAAAGTTGTTTAACCACTATCTTAGGAGTTGAGGTCTCACCACTTCCGGAATTAACAAGCAGTGCGATTTTGTCATATTTTTTCGCCAGAACCGGTGCTGCCTCTACAATATCTCTGCCTGGAAAATCTACGTCAACCATTGTGCGTACCCATTTATCCATTTGTCCCATTCCTATGTACAATGCGCTCTGTGACCTCCCTTCGCCAACAAGAATGATACAATCAGCAGAGTTGAGGTCGTCATAAAAAGCTTTAAACTCACTCTTGTTGACGCTACGGACATTCTTCATTATTCCGTTTATGTACCCAACCCTTTTTCTGCCTTTGCTCACTTTCATAAAGCCACTTCTTGAGAAGAGATTTTTTGCTGTTTTTAAACTTTTCGATTTTTTTCAATATGCCCTCGCAACATATACCCTCTTCGCCTTTCGCGAACAAATCATGCATGTCCCTTCGTTTTTTCTACCTCTTGCATCCTCATCCTCATATATCGCCTCACCCAGCACACTTATTCCAAAGCGCTCCTCAGCTTCCCGTCCACATCTTTCGCTTTTGCACAAAAATATAGAAACGATGCCATGAGCTGCTTTTGTACTCGGCTCTTCTTCGCTTTTATAGATATTAGCGAAGAAAGTTTCTTTTGCTCGTTTGGCAATACAACTCTGGATTTCATTTAATGTTCTCTTCACTGCTGACACCACATCGACGAGAGGAACCTGCGTTCTTGAGCCATCATCCCTTCTTACGAATTCACAACTGTTGCTTCTCATATCTCTTGGACCTATTTCTATCCTCAGGGGTACACCCTTCATCTCCCATCGGTAATACTTCGCCCCCGGTCTATCTCCCGAGTTATCGAAGAATACCCTTATGCCTGCTTTTTTCAGTGTCTCATACATCGCGAAGCAAACCTTTTCCACTTCCCCATTTTTCCCACCGCTCGAATAGACAATAGGCACGATAACCACCTGTATAGGCGCAACTCCAGGAGGTAGTATCAAACCATGATCGTCACCATGAACTGCTATTACCGCAGCAACGCACCTTTCTGAAATGCCGTAGCATGTCTGATTCACGTACTTCAACGAGCCATCCTTATCCTCATATTTTATATCAAAGGTTCTTGCAAAGCTCTCGCCAAGCAAATGGATTGTAGCAATTTGCATTGCCTTACCATCGGGCATAAGCGTATCAAATGCGATAGAATATTCAGCCCCAGGGAATTTGTCCCATTCAGGTCTTCTTGTAATCACATAAGGGATAGCAAGCTCATCGAAGAAACTTTTGTATAAAGCAACCGCCTTTTTTACTTGTTCCTCTGCATCTGCTCGGTTTGCGTGTGCGGTATGCGCCTCCTTAAAGGAGGTTATCTCGCGCAGTCGAATAAGAGGTCTTGTATGCCTCGTTTCATATCTAAACGTGTTTACTATCTGATATATTCGGAGAGGCAAGTCGCGATGCGACCTTATCCACACCTTAAACACCGGGTATATCGCGGTCTCTGATGTAGGACGAAGTGCAAGGGGAATATCCAACTCTGTGCTACCGCCTTTTGTCACCCAGAAGACTTCCTCCTCAAACCCTTTTATGTGTTCGCGCTCTTTCATCAACTCCTCTTTTGGTATCAATAGAGGAAACAGCGTCTCTTCGTGCTCTTTATCCATCAGGGACCTTAAGATCGCGTAAATAAGATTCCTCAGTTTATAGCCGTATGGATACCACACATATACTCCCTTCACTGGGTATCTGACATCTAATATCTCCGCACGCTTCAGTATCTCGTTATACCACACACTGAAATTATTCTCCTTTTGCAATAGGGTTTTTGGTTGCATGTTCATGTTGCGTTGAGCTGCGATAAAGCCGCTGGTGGGATTTGAACCCACGACCTGCTGATTACGAGTCAGCCGCTCTACCTCTAAGCCACAGCGGCGCTTGAAGATAATTTTTGTGAACAACAATATTTATATATTCATAAGTCCAAAACATAAAATGTGTGAAAAATGAAAAAAGAAGAGCTGGTACATTTGCATTTGTTATTGGCTCAGTTGAAGAAGTACTGTGAGGAGAATGGCGTAGACTACGATTTCGCGAAATACAACGAGCTGGGCATCTCACCTTTCCAGGTGCACCGAAGCAAGGAAGAACACAAGCAGGCGGTTTTCGTCCTCGGGACTGAACTGGCATCGCTGATTGCAAGGAATAATAGCGCTTTCTTAGCGAACAATAAATAGATGAATCCTGCTTGGCAGAGCGTGATTCTCCCCCAAAGAGCGGTTTAGGTTTGATTATTTCAAAAAGGTAACAAGAGGCATTATCGCTGACACGTTTTGTGTTAACTTTTTTATAAAAAGTAATTTTGTATCATCTTGGTGTGATTGATTGATATGCCTCTATTATTTCCTTTCCTTCCATAAAAATCAAATCTCGTTCGGATGCGAAAGAAATTGCATTAGCCTTTGAAAGAGCATTTCCCGATTCGCGGTCAAGCATTTCGCATATTACCATTGCCGGAGGTATTCCTGCAAGCAACGCCAATGCCACAGAAAGTTCGGTCTGTCCTCTTCTTTCATCCAGTAATCCGTCCGCAGCTCTTAATATTGAAACATGCCCTGGGGTTCGGAATTCGTGGTAAAAGTCGTAGGAGTCGCCGTTTAATACTTTATCCACTGCTTCACCTATCTTTCTTATCGTTAATGCCCTATCCCTATCAGTTATACCCGTGAACGTGTCACGATGATTCACCCAAAGAGAAAAAGAGGAGCGTTTATCATACGAAAGATCGCCCTTTTCCTCTACGATTCTTCTTAGAGAAGTGTAATTTGAGTTAACGTTTCTCAAAATGTCACTCATGAGTGGAAGACCGAGTTTTTCTGCCGCGGTGGGATGAATAGCAACACATATAAGTCCTCCTGCCACATTTCTAAAATAAGCGACCTGTCTTGGCGTTACAGAAGAAGCGTGTATTACGAAATCAGTCTCGCCTTCCCTATCCTCGGCATCAAAGATTAATACGAGCTTTCCCTCTTTTACATGCTCTATCCCTTCTTTTACCGACTCCGGGATGTCCACGCTGCCGATATTCATATCATCACCCTTATTCTTATCTCATCTCCATCCCTTAGAGCGAGTTCGCCTCGCAGGAAAACAGGTGAAATTATCTCCAGGATATCATCAGGATAATGTGTGCGGTGTGGAATAATAACAGCGCTTTTAATCCCTTCAGCTCGTTCATCCAATATCTTGCAAGGGAAACACTTGGCACCGCCAAAAGTTCGGTTTTCCAATTCAAAACCTTCTATTTCTATCCCTCTTCGCCCATCCAGCTTCTTCCTTGTTACTATACAAAGCATGTCAAGACTGAGATTTAGAGTGCCGGGGAAAGGAGTAAAGCCTAATTTAGCCTCGAATTGCTTTCTATATTCCTCCAGTGTCGTATAATATTCCCCCTCCCCCATACCTGTAATCAGGCGTCCACCGATCACAACCTCGATTTTCGGCGTGGAAAAAAATAGCTCCTGGTATTCATAGCATTCTCGCTTTAATTGCTCTACCCCCCTTTTTGTCAGTATTACCCACTGCCCATCTGCCATGATTCTTCTATGCACGAGTCCGCCTCTTTCAAGCTCCTGGAGTCGTCTCGCAGCGGTTTGTACGCTTGAGCTAATAATTTCGGCGAAATGAACAGAAGATAACTTAACAGGCTGTTTTACTGCACCTAACAGAGCAAGTTTCCTTAATGAGAGCATTATATCTCCATTTATCTTCATCTTCATTTATATCACTTTTGAGATATAACTCAATAATAAGAAATAGGTATATAAAAACTTTTAGATTGGAATAATTTATAGCAGAGTATCAAAATGATAAACGTAAAATGAGCGAAGTAAAAGAGGAGATAGTTAAAGGAGTTATGGAAGAGTTACAACTGAAAGGAGGGAGTAAAAAGCGATTGTTGGAGAAGCTTGTAGATGAATACGGGTATGACGAGGCAAGAGTGAAGTATAAAGCAAAACGCGCTTTTATAACCGAGCGATATGAAAGAGAGAAAGAGAGAGAAAGAGAAGTGGAGTAAATTTTGCCCTAAATGTGGTAAAAAGACGAACGAACTTTTTGATTCTTTATGCAAGGATTGCTTTATAAAACAGACAAGCTTAATCGATGCCGATTTGAAGGTGAATGTAAACGTATGTGCGAACTGTGGCGGCTATTTTAAAGGCAAAGGAAAAGAGAGAACGAGCATAGAAGAAGTAGTTGTAGATGCTGTAATGAAAGAATTAATAAAGCGGTATGGATACGAGTGCAAAATTGAAATAGAAGAGTTAGGGCAAGAGCAAAAAGAAAATGAGAGCCGAGCGATTGTTTATTTGAAGGTAAATGCAGAGATAAAGGGAGTAGAAATAGAAGAAAGAGGAGATGTAGAAGTTATTTTTAAAAAAGAGACTTGTGAAAGGTGTAGCAGAATAGCAGGTGGATATTACGAGGGTATAGTGCAAATAAGGGGAATGAATAGGATCCCAACGGACGAGGAACTTGCAATAGCGGAAAAAATTGCATATGCTTCGGTAGGAGAAGCGGATTTTGTGTCTAAAGAAATGAAGTTGAAAGAGGGGCGGGACATATACGTCAGCAGCATGGAATGTGGTCGTAGGATTTCGAAGCAGATAGTAAAGAAATTAGGTGGTAGTTTTTCCGAGAGTCGAAGATTATACGGAAGGAAAGATGGCAAGAATGTTTATAGAGTGTCATTTTCGGTCAGACTACCTACCAGAGCTTGAGGAAGGAGTGAAAACCACAAGATTAAGATTACACGAGAAGTGTGAGGTCTGAGGTTTCGGGTTTGAGGAGTTTGGCTTACCTGACAACTCACATCCCATTCCTTCATGTGACTCAGTGCTCGCAGCGGTCTCGTCGGTGATTAAACACCGCTATCCGTTCTCTTTTATGTCTCGACGCTTCCATCATCTTTTTTACTCTTTTTTCTAATTCCGGGTCGCAACCGCGAAAATCTCCACTTTCCATCGCTAATAGGATTTTATCCAGCTCATCATAACTCATTCCAATCTCGGATTCGTCTGTTTGACCTGCCCACAGACCCGCACTCGGGACCTTCTCTATTATTGCTCTGGGAATGTCAAGCACCTCTGCCAATTTCCTTTCTTCTGTTTTCAGTAAGTCGCCAAGCGGCAGAATGTCCGCAGCGCCATCGCCGTATTTTGTAAAATATCCAATGGAAAGCTCGCTTTTGTTTCCTGTGCCCACAACTAAATAATTGAGCTTATTTGCGAAGTAATAAAGGCAAATCATCCTGATACGAGGTTTCAGGTTAGCCACCGCAATATCTATACCTTCTTTCGCTTCTTTATCGTATTCTCGTTCTTCCAGGATGTTCAAAAGGAATTTGAAGATATCGGAAATGTCAATTTCCTTTGTCGCTATGCCAAACTTATTTGCAACCATTTTCGCATGTACTACGTCTTCTTTTGAGGAAAAACAAGGCATTATCAAGCCAAGCGTGGTATCGGGAAACGCTTTTTTGCATAATACCGCAGTGACCGAAGAGTCAAGTCCCCCGCTCATTCCCAGAACCACGCCTTTTGCACCTGCTTCTCTCACCCTCTTTCTTATCCATTCGCTTATTCTCGATGCCAATTCATCCATTTTTATTTGGTTACTGAAAAACCGATGGCTAATATTTATTTATGATTATAGATTAGATGGGATAGTTAAAATTGATAGAAGAATTGAAATTTGTAATTTGGAAATGAAGTAAAATGAAAGAAAAAGGAGCAATTGCGATAATCCCGATAAAAGGGATGATTACTTCAGAGGAATCGATTTTCGGGATCATGGCTGCATCTACTGAAGTAATAAGAGATATAGAGGAAGTAGAGAAGAAGCGGAAGATAAAAGCGGTGATATTTGAGATAAATTCTCCTGGAGGGACGCCTTTTGCATCCAAAGAAATAGCAACCTGCATAGAAAATATGGAGAAGCCAGCAATAGCATGGGTAAGAGAATATGCGGCTTCGGGTGCTTATTGGATTGCAAGCGCGTGCGATGAAATTGTAGCTGATGAGCTGAGCACGGTGGGCAGTATAGGGGCGATGAGCATAAGACCAGACATCGGTGAGCTGATGAAGAAGTTTGGCATAGACGTTGAGACACTAAAGACGGGCATCTATAAGGGTTTAGGACTGCCGTATGAGAAGCCGACGGAGGAAGAAAGAGAGTTGATGAAGAAGGAATTGGATGAGATTCAGGATAGTTTTTTGCATGCCATAGCGAAGAACAGGAAATTGGCTAATGCGAAAGTGAAGGAATTATCCACAGGTAAGGTGTATTTAGGACGAGAAGGAAAAGAAATGGGTTTGATAGACCATTTAGGCGGGAAAGAATTGGCAATAAGGATAGCAAAGGAGCGAAGCGGAATAAAACGGGAAAAGCTTATAGACTACGGCGAGAGGAAGAGGAAAGGATTTTTGAGACGGTTAATGGAAGAGATGATGAAGTAAAATGGAAGAAAAAAAGGGAGTAGAAGTGGAGATATTTGTGGATAAGGAGGAGGTGGGAGCAAACGAGTTCGTGCAAAATGTAATGGGAAAGGCGATTGCAGGTGCTGTTTCTGCGTTGAAGGGTGTAAAGGAAGACTGGAAGGAGATAGAGGTAAGAGTGAGGAGGAAATAAAGTATTAATTAATTAAAACTGAATTCGGTATGGTAAAAAGAGCAGACTTGAAAAGAGACAGGTTTTACAAAAGAGCAAAAGAAGAAGGTTTCAGGTCTCGCTCTGCATTTAAGCTGCTGCAAATAGAAGATAAATATGATGTGATAAAAGAGGGAGATGTGGTTGTAGATCTTGGTGCCGCTCCTGGAGGCTGGTCACAGGTGGCAAAAGAGTTAGTCGGAGAGAAAGGGGTGGTAATAAGCGTGGATTTGCAGCACATAAAAAAATTGGAAGGCGTTGAATCAATAAAAGGTGACATAACAAGTGAAGAGGAGACTGTTTCTGCAATCAGAGAAAAACTTTTTTCAGAAAGAAAAGATTCGGTAGATGTCGTTTTATCAGATGTGTCGCCAAAGTTGAGTGGGAATAGAGATTATGACCATTTTTGTTCTTTTGAACTGAGCAAATCTGCATTAAACATAGCTTCTGCGCTTTTAAGGAAAAATGGTAACTTCGTGGTGAAAATCTTCCAGGGAGCTTATTATAATAAGTTTTATGGTGGTGTGAAAGAGAAGTTCAGGCATACGAGAGCATATTCGCCGGAGGCATCACGTAAAAGAAGTGCAGAAGTTTTTGTGATAGGAAAAGAGTATTATGGAGAATAAATTATTTCGATTCAATGACAAATACGGAAAAGGGTTACATTTTTGAGCAGATGCCGCGCTCCGTAATAACTGCCTCTATCAACTCAAAAGGGGTAAAGTCAAATGCGGGATTATAAACATTAACCGTGAGCGGTGCAATTTGCTTCCCCGCGAAAAATATCAACTCTTCAGGACTTCTTTCCTCTATCACAACCTCTTTGTAACGCCTTTTCAAGTCAAAACTGGAGAGTGGAGCGGCAACGTAAAAAGGAACGTTATGCGCTTTCGCAACCACTGCATGCATATAAGTCCCTATTTTATTTATCACCCCGTCTTTAACCACCCTATCTGCACCTACTATCACTTTATCTACTTTACCTTCTCGCATTACGGCGGCACTCATGCCATCTGCAATCAACGTAACCGGGATTTTGTCTTGAATCAGTTCCCAAGCGGTTATCCTCGAACCCTGATTCAGAGGTCTGGTCTCACACGCTATTACTTCTATTCTTTTTCCTTTCTCTATTGCAGTTCTTATTACGCCCAGCGCAGTTCCCCAATCAACACAAGCTAAACGACCCGCATTGCAATGTGTCAATACCACATCTCCATCTTCCAGAAGATCACTTCCATACTCACCTATCTTTTTGTTAACCGCAACGTCTTCGTCTGCCATCTTTTTCGCCTCTTCCAGCGCATACGTTTTCATCTCTTGCGTGCTTTTCCCAAGCATTGCTGCATTTAATGCCCTGTTAACGCCGTAAGAGAGATTTACAGCCGTAGGTCGTGCTTTTTTAAGCCTCTCAACCTTCTTTTTTACAATCTCCTTACTTTTCTCATTTATGCAGGCTAAAACAACGCCGAAAGCACCTGCAACACCCAATGCAGGTGCACCTCTCACTTTTAATCGCTGTATTGCTTCTATTAGCTCTGCTAACGTCTTGCACTCCACGATCTTGTACTCCCGCGGCAATAAAGTCTGATCTATTAGTTTTAGTGAGTCCTTTTTCTCGTCCCACTCGATTGTTCTCATTTGTATATTTTAGTCTTGGTGGTATAAGTAACAGGCATTTAGTATTTAAATGAAGTAGATCCGTTATCAACCTGTCTGTCCGATTTGGGTAAGTATTTGTTATTTGGAGTTTGGAAATTAAGTCCACGGCAAATACAACCCATTTCATACGTTATATTTTTAAATCCAATTTTTATACTTCATACTACTTCTATGGAAATCTTTTTAATTAACCTCAACAATAAAAGTCGTATATCTTACTAAACTAAGATAGAAGGCGGAGATATGGGGAGGGGAAAGGGAGCAAAAAGCGTGAAAATACCATCCAGCCCTCTACGTGGTTCGAATCCATGAGGGGGAAATGGGGCAAGAAAGCAGTACCCCAATAGGTGAAGAGAAAAAGGGAGTGAAGAAGATATTTTGGTAATCATCTTCTCCCGCGCGCCGAGGAGGGGCGCGATATAAATACCCAAACAAATAGGAGGTGAAAAGAAAAAGATGAGAAACAAAAATGGAATAGCATTACTTGGAATAGTTGCGTTTTTTGCATTGGTTGCAATAACGGCGACAGCTTCTGCTCAGCCAGCAGAGAACGTGGTATGGCTCGAACCAGAGAATAGTAGTGTTCCCGGATATTGCAACACCGTAGGGGTAGAGGTATGGGCTAATATAACGGATCCAGATGGATGTACAGGTGGCACATTAAATATCACATATGATTCGGGATGCGCTAATGTAACAGATTGGGAACGCAACACTGATGCTTGGCCATTGGGAACATGGAATTCAAGTGTGAATGGCAGAGAGTGGATAACTTTCTCGTCGGTGTTTAACCGAACTGGCGAGGTACTAATCGGTACGCTGACAATTCACTGCATTAGTACAAGTTTATGCACAACTCCATTGATATTCGATGAGGGTAGTTCATTGTTTGTAGAATCTTCAACAGAATGGAGAAACGGCACATTCACCTGTGAGGTGCCCGAGCCAGACCTGAACGTGACTAAGGTCGAGGTGAATTACGATGCCCCGGGTCTTGGTGGAAGAGCAATCGGACCAGAACCTGGTCCTGGTGTGCACACCGAATGTAACAACATATCTGCTGTGATAGAAAACAATGGAGTCTGTGTTCTATCTCCGTTCAACGTTACGTTTGAAGTAGATGGAACTACGTTGTGTACGGTGCGAGTTCCCTTCTTGCCAGGAGAATTTAACGAAACAGTGTATTGCACCTGTTCATGGTATCCCATGGCAGGAGATGCTTTTGCGATAAATGTAACCGTAGATTCTAATAACGAGATTCCTGAGTCTGACGAAACGAATAACACG
>PIXU01000184.1 GCA_003601795.1 Candidatus Methanophagales archaeon | reverse complement strand
GTGATAGCGAGGGCGAGACAGCTAACGCTACAATAATGATAAATGTATTGAGTAGAAAACCAACACCTATTTTCAACTTCACGCCATCTAAGATTTTCGTGAATCAGAGAGTTACATTCAACGCATCGCTAAGCTACGACTCAGATGGCTTGATTGTAAGCTATGAATGGGACTTTGGGGATGGGACGAATGGAACAGAGGTAATCGTCAATCACACCTATACAATGCCGGGGAAATACAATGTAGTTTTAACGGTTACAGACAACGATGGCTTAACGAATTCAACGGCGAAGGAGATTACAATTAATAAAATTTCAGAAGTCATTTTTGAAGACAATTTCAGTGAACTTAACCTCAATAACTGGATTCCTTTTGGTTCTCCTTCTCCACGTGTTTTGGCATCCGTAGAAGGAAGAGACGGAGTTTTTGATAACAATGGAGACGGTTGGTGTAATAGTGGAGTTGTATCAAAAGATACTTTCTCGTTCCCCAACGGTTTTACAATGGAATCCGATATGTATTTGAAGGTTACGAATGTCGCTGGATGCTGGAATTCGCCAGTAATCGGTTTAACAAGAGAGAATACGCCTACGAGAGAGGGTGTATGCCCCTCTGAAGATTATCCAATGGGGGTTATATTTGGCATAGAATATGATGGTGATGCGTGTTGGGCAACACCTGAAGAAAAGAGGAGGCACGCATACTTTATTATCGGGCTCTATACTGAAGAAGGAACCTGGGAAAGCGTTAGTTGGCTTAATGCAGATGATTATACAGATGCATGGCATAACTTTAAGATTGCAGTAGGAAGTGATAGGATTGTGAAATTCTATGTTGACAATGAATTGATTTACACATCCGAGAAAAAGATTAATGAAACTGTACTGCAAGAGAAGAAGATATTCTTGGGGATACGTTCATCAGGCTCAGCAGGAAAATCTTATCATGATTATGTAAAAGTGTATGCTACAACGCCATCAGGTCCAGAAAATGATTATGCAAAGGATAGCTTTATAAAGGTCGTCTCGGGAACCATAGCTGGTCAAGATATAAATCCAAACAACCCAGAAATAACTGTATCCCCCGCTAAAAAAATTTCTGGTAGTTTCGATATTTCTGTCAGAAATACAGGACATCCAGGTTCTATTTTCCCAATAGTAGCCACTTCTAACTGGGGTCCTCATGAGTCTAGTTATTGGTGTATTACTGGACATCAGGCTCCGGGTATCAAAGCACACACCGTAAATGTGGACCTAAATGCTCCATCAAAGCCTGGAGTTTATTACATTGTCGTTGCTGGCATGTGGGAGTTAAGCGCTGCAAATGTTGCTTCGGGTACTAATTGGGTTGTAGGAGAAAATCACTGGAATGACGGAAACGATTTAGCAGATTGGAGCACATCAATGATAGAGCAAGCTATTAAATCTGGGTTAGTTATTGCAGATTGGGAGAAAGCAGAGGGAATGGTTAAAATATATGTCCCAGCTACCGCAATAAGGGTAAAAGTGGTAACAGAAAAACCAAAAGGTTGGCTACATTCCGGCTATGACCTGAACAACACTCGCTTTTACCCGTATCCATCGAAAACATCAGTAACTAATTTTGACGTTGTTTGGACATCTCCAAAGAAAGGCAAGATTTTAACCGGAGATATAAATGGAGATGGTGAGCTTGAATTAGTATCTGCACTTGAAGATAGGGTATGTGCAATGGATAAAAATGGAGTTCTATCGTGGAGCAATAATGTCGCAACAGATTCTGGGATCTCGGGTGCGAAGGTAAATTCAATGGATTTGGAGGACATGGATGGAGATAATATTCCTGAAATAGTTGTGGGAATTAGTCCGGCAGTGCCATATCCGGGAGTGAACAAGCCGCTTAGAATCCTATTTTATGATGGTGCCGGGAACCTGTTAAAAACCATTAGCACTTCCGACAGCCATAGAATAGACGTGAAATGCGCAGACCTGAATAATGACGGAAGTAAAGAAGTAATAGCGACTATTCATGCATGGTACACATTAAAACCACGTGGAGTTTACGTTTATGACTACACCACAAGCAACGAGCTTTGGCATTACAATATCGGACCACAACTATGGATAGACTTGATTGCGGACATAAATAACGATGGATATAGCGAAATTATAATAGGCACTTTTGCACCGCACAATGGGAACTCAGATCATGGAACCGATGACTTTCATAGCTATGTCTTTGCTTTTGATAAGGACGGTAATAATCTTTGGACAAAAGAGATTGGCTGGGACAGCGTTTATAGTAGTGTAGCAGATCTAAATAACGATGGAAATCCAGAAATCATTAGTTTCAGAAATCAGAATGAACCCTATTATCCAGGTCCTAACGATGTGTATATTTTAAACCCAGCAAATGGAAATATCGTGGATATATACAATGGACCAGCAAATAAGGGATGGAGCGGATGGGCAATCGCGGACATCAACGGCGATGGCAAAAAGGAGATCGTGATTGGAAATAGAGATGGTACACTTCGTGTATTGGATTACAACTTGAATTTGATTGATAGTTGTAGACTCAGCGGAACGGTAAAGGCAATAAATGACGTTAATGGCGATGGAAAACAGGAGATACTTGTTTGCACAGACGATAAAAGACTTGTCGTTTTAGACAACGCACTTAACGAAATATGGAACTATATATTAGGTGCAAAAGGAACTGCTATTGTTTCTGATTTGATACCCGGCGGAGCAAATGAGATCATTGTGTCTGCTGATAAATTGTATGTGTTTAGTGGTGCTGACGAGGTTTCTCCAATGACAGAAGAAGTCACAGAGGAATGGAACAAGACCTTTGGAGGTACCGGCTGGGATGAGGCCCACTCTGTCCAGCAGACCTCAGACGGTGGCTACATCCTTGCTGGATTTACAAACTCGTATGGTGCTGGTTCCTGTGATGCGTGGCTAGTAAAAACGGATTCAAATGGGAACAAGCTTTGGGAGAAGACCTTTGGGGGTACTGGTGATGATCGTGCAACATCAGTCCAGCAGACCTCAGACGGTGGTTACATCCTTGTAGGACTTACGGGATCGTATGGTGCTGGTTCCTGTGATTTCTGGTTGGTAAAAATAGATTCAAACGGAAACAAGCTTTGGGAGAAAACCTTTGGAGGAAGTGACTTAGAAATTGCAAATTCAGTTCAGCAGACCGCTGACGATGGCTATATCCTCTTGGGTACAACTACTCATACTTGTGTTAATGCTTGGTTAGTAAAGACCGATTCCAACGGGAATGAGGAGTGGAACAAGACCTTTGGGGGTACAAACAATGACTGGGCAGATTCTGTCCAGCAGACCTCAGACGGCGGTTATATTTTTGTAGGTTCTACACATTCTTATGGAGGGGGTTCTTTGGCTGCATGGTTAGTGAAAACTGACTCCAATGGAAATCAAGAATGGTATAACTCCTTTGGAGGGGCAGGCGGTGACGCATCAAATTTTGTCCAGCAGACCTCAGATGGTGGCTACATCATTGCCGGGGATACGAACTCGTACGGTGCTGGTTCTTGGGATGGATGGCTGGTGAAAACTGACTTCAATGGAAACGAGCAATGGAACAAGACCTTTGGGGGCGTTAGTGATGATTTTGCAAACTCAGTTCAGCAAACCACAGACAATGGTTACATCCTTGCTGGATTCACGAGATCGTATGCTGCTGGTTCTTGTGATTTCTGGTTGGTAAAAACAGATTCAAACGGAAACGAGCAATGGAACAAGACCTTTGGGGGTACTGACCGGGATGAAGCATACTCTGTCCAGCAGACCTCAGATGGTGGCTACATCCTTGCTGGATACACGAAGTCACTCGGTGCTGGTGACCGTGATATCTGTCTGATAAAGGTTAAAGGAGAGCCACTAATGCAGCCAAATAAACCTGGCTTAAAGATAACGATAACCTCAGACAAAGAGGAGTATTCGCCAGGAGATACCGTAAACATCACATCAAGGTTTGAAGTTCATGCTACACCAGAAGAGCCTATTATAATATGAATCCAATAGCGGTAACCTTTATCGCACCTGACGGCTCAGTCATTTTACAAGAAGATTTTGGCAGCACTATTCATATAACTTTGTGGGGCGGGGAATACAGCATTGGCTATTCTTTTACGCTCTCTGAGGATGCACCTGAAGGGTATTATGATGTAACCGCAAGCATAAGCGGAGGGAAATATGTTAAAACCACGGAGAATTTGTTTTATGTTAAGTACAACTCATCGTAAGTAAAGAGTTATATTTTAGGACACCTATTTTCTTTTGAGATGTCCAAAATGAAGCAATTACATGGGAACAGTTCTCGCTTTGTTAGAGAACTCACACCAGAAGAGAAAGCATTCATTTCCAAGCGAGTTAAGAGCACTGACAGGAATATACGTGATAGGTTAGAGTGGTTGATCTGTCGTCAGAGGGGTATTCTGTTCCACTGATAATGGAAGAACTGAAACGTGATAGGAATTATGTGTTGCGGTGGATTGATCGGTTCAACAATGAAGGGGTAAAAAGTCTCGAAACGAAGAAAAGGAGTGGTAGACCGAGGGTTTACACAGAAACAGAAGAACAGAAGATTATAACACTAATAAATACCAGACCGGCTGATTTGGGTCTCCAATCCAAACTTCAGCGATATTTTAATGAAAGAGGGGATATGATAAGTTGGAGCACAATTAAAAGGATTCCCAAAAAGAATAAAATCAGATTGAAGAACGCTCAAAAGTGGATGACCAATAATGACCCCTATTATCAATCCAAGAAAGAACGGAAAGAGGAACTCAAAAATAATCGTCCAAGGAAGGGCAAGGTTGTTTCTTTCGATGAAAAGGGCACCGTTACGGTAAAACACTATGGTGGGAAGTCATATAGCAATGAGCAACCAAAAGTAGAGGCTAAGCAGAATATAAAAAGCAAGTTTGAGTTTCTATGCGCTTATGATGTGCACGAACATGCGGTGTATCATAAGTTCTACGAGAGAAAAACGCACGAAGAGGTTGCAGATTTCCCCATATTTTTAAAAAAGAGCATAAATATTATCGATTGTACGCTACACTTGACTGTTGGTCAGCCCATACAACTAATAAACTGGCAGAAAAACTGAAAGGATATGCCATCTCCCTTGTATTCTTAAGATATGCTAATCGCCCTTAGTGTTCGAGTTGCCAAATGGGTCCATTCCTCGCCAAGTTTCAGGTTTTGAATAGTCTGCGTTCTCTGGGGACGTTCGCATCCAGTCGAATACCACGTTAGGTGTTCCCTGATAGCCTGTCCTCGGAGCCGTTCGCATCCAGTCGAATACCACGTTAGGTGTTCCCTGATAGCCTGTCCTCGGAGCCGTTCGCATCCAATCGAATACCACGTTAGGTGTTCCCTGATAGCCTGTCCTCGGAGCCGTTCGCATCCAATCAAATATCGGGTTGGGTTTGAAATATTCCGCAGGGTATTCCCTTGGCAAACCATATTGTGGATTAAATCCCGGAGTAATTTTACCGTTTGTTGGATATGGCACGTCAAAAAAGGCATTTTGATTTGCTGTGTCAAAAGGCGACATGGATCCTGCACTCGCTACATTTATACCCAGAGTAGTAGCAACTAATAGAAGTGCAACAATTACTGCCCCTACTTTTTTTGTTCTCATTCTTTCGAATCACCCCTTAATTTTTATAAAACAGAAGGGTATATATAAACTTTCGTAATTCGCAATTTGAAACCAAAACCTTTATTGGGTTCTCACTTCCGATAATATCAGAGTGAATATTAAAAAGGGATAAAAAGGGGGCAAGAGAAAATGAGCGTGCCGGGCAAAATCCATAATAACCAGTCGGTGAAGATCCAACCTGAGAAAGGTTAGCCGCCACCTCAGAACTGAACCTTGCATCTTGTTCTGATAACAGGCAGTGGTGAAGCCAGGGGAATGGGATACTGGGCTGCAACGCAAGTGAAGGGATACAGCCACGAAATATTCGTTGTCACGAACTATGGACCCCAAATCCAAAAATTAAAATACGAGCTAAAAGATAGGGACTCACCATTAATAGACGGGAAGCAATAACTTATTCAGGAGCTTACAAGGTTTCGGTCACAAACGAGCAAGGGAAGAATAGCGATTACTTATGGATATATCTACCCGACGCCTGAGATACACATCATAAGAACCTTCATGCACGATATCTACCCGTATGATACATACAGCTTTGGTGCAGACCTTAAAGTGTTAGACGGCTTTTTTGGGGGCTTTTTAGCCCTGCCATATCAAACGCTAAGCACCCCTCATTTCTTAATGCTTCTTTCGCCTCCGCTCCTATCTTCTTCGCAATTATCCCAAAATATTCCCGTCTCGTATTATTAAACCAATTGACGAACGCGGATTTTTCTTTTAGCTTTTCAATAATCCCCTTTGCTTCTTCTTCTCGTTCAAACTCGTGCCATTTAACCTCAAAAAAGCTATTTGCTTCGTATGCTCGTTGAACTGGAAAGGCAGATTGAAACTCTTCTTTATAACAAACTCCTTTGCCAAATCCTCAAACACTACTCCTACATACCTATTGAACTCTTTTGCAATCGCAGAGAACTCCATTGTACCAAGCTCTATCTCTTCTTTGTACCGGTGAACAAATTTCAGCCAGAAGTGAAATCTATCGCAACGATTATTCGCTCATTTTTAAATCGTGTGCTTATTTTTTCAAAGAAATCCTCCAGGTTTCTTGCTTCTATGAAGACGTCAAAATTCCTGTTGAATCGCTCCAAGAATCTTTCTGACTCCACTTCGATTTTATTCTTCTCGCACAGGAAATAGAAAGCCTTTTTTTTTTCTATAAACTTCTTTATGAGCTCAGTTTTACCAATTCGCCTCCGCCCGTAGATCAGTTTAGTATCATGATACTTAATATTCCATTACTAATATAAATTTTTAAAAAACGAAATTTAAGTTCTTACCTATTTTCCTTACCTAAAATCCGTATTCTTTTTTATACAAAATATAGAGAAACAAAAACGGGAATCGCGATGTAGAGGCTCTGTTAAAGGAGATTGAAAGGATGAATAAAGAGCTCTCTATGGGGGGTGAAATATGAAACTATGGATTTTAGTTATGATTTTCGGTTTTTAACGATTTTCACACATTATTTTTCATTTTGAACCGAGATATTCTTCCCAACTACTATTTTGTCAAAAGAAAAAAACTTTAAAAACCTGAATAGATACAAGAGATAATATTAAAATAAGCGAAATAAAATCTCTGAAAAGATTCATTTCGACCAAGGAATTTTTAGTAGGCATAGTTATAGGGGTATTTGGAGGTTTGATTTCTGGATACGTGCTTTCGTTTATTTAAGCTAAACTCTGGAGAATTTTCCTATTACATTCTATGATAACTTTGTACAAATGGTGAAGTCAGGTTAAATCCCCCAAACTCCGTATCTGGAGAATCTGCTCAGATTGGGTTTCCGAGAGCGGCGGGTGTCAATGTTAGGAAAACGATTTTGGAAAGCATGGAAGAATTGACTGAAAAAAACGAAAAACTTATATTATCCCAAGCTTATTTTTTGAGAAAATGATAGAAAAAGAGATCAAACCACGTATTGTTAAAGGGCGGGTCATCCTCAAATTGAAAGAGGAACCCTCTCGTGTTGTAGCAACGTCGGTACCCACAGGGCGCAGGTCTAAAGTTGTAAACCTTGGAATTGCATCGGTAGATAAGATACTGGCAGATTATGGGACCATAGGGATAACGAAGCTTCGAGGACCACCCGCAGACTCCCTCCCCGGTGGGATGCGGGTCCGCAGAGTTAGCGAACCTGAAACGACTCATGAAGCATATGGGTTTACGCGCACTTACATCGTGAAGGTCCCTCCGGAAACCGATCTCAACTCGATGGTTAAGAAGTTGAAAGCAGACCCAAACGTGGAAAATGCGGAGCTGGACTATTTTGCCAGGATGGCTGTAATTCCAAACGATCGTTATTTTCCGCATCAGTGGGGTTTGCAACGAATAAAATGCGAGCAGGCGTGGGAACTCGAGAAAGGTAGCCAGGATGTGATTATTGCCATTGTAGATACGGGAGTTGATCGAAGCCATCCTGATTTGGTGGATAAATTAGTTCCGGGCTATGATATGGTTGATCTTACAGATGTCGAATCAGAGGAGGGATGTGTCTGGGAAGGCGATATCTATACACGTGACAACAATCCTGAGGACGAGAACGGACATGGGACGCATTGCGCCGGGATTGCCGCCGCTTCCACGAACAATGGTGTTGGAGTTGCAGGTGTTGCCTGGAATTGCAAGATCATGTCAGTTAGGGTTCTTGCCAATATAAGATGCACAACGGATGAAGGGACTTATGTTACAGGGACAGGAACGTTCACTGATATTGCAGATGGTATAATCTGGGCTGCGGATCATGGCGCTCACGTAATCAGCATGAGTCTTGGCGGGCTCGTGCCTAAAAACGCTCCGCCTCCATCTGGGCTAAAGGATGCAATAGACTATGCCTGTTCAAGAGGATGCGTTTTAGTAGCGGCAATGGGTAATGACGGAGTCAACCCCGAGGACTATAATTATTATGCGTATCCTGCTGCACATCCGAAGGTGTTGGCTGTCGGAGCCATAGACAAGAATGACAGAAGGGCAAGTTTCTCCAACTATGGTGATTATAAGCACGTTATGGCACCCGGAGTCGATATTCGGAGTGCTTACATCGGTTCTGATTATGCCGACATGGATGGTACTTCTATGGCTACACCCTTTGTATCAGGACTCGCTGCTCTCATAAAATCCGCTGATCCACATTTAAGCCCTGAAGAGATTGTAGAAACAATACGTCAAACTGCAACATCTCACAGCGAGTACAGCTTAGAGTATGGATACGGCATCGTGGATGCACATTCTGCAATCAAAAAAATAATCCCTGAGCCACTCATACCAACTATTGACCCTTGTGAGGCGGTGATAGAAGGTAATCTCAAAGACAGTGCCGACCAGAAAATCTACAAAATTGCTGTGTCCAATACCCTTAACATTAATTTGGATGGACCAGAGGGAGTGGACTTCGATCTTTACCTCAAAAAGGGTGCACCACCAACCATTCGAGACTACGATCGACGGGCATACACCGTCAAACCGGACGAAAATATCACCTACCTAATCGATGAACCGGGAGATTACTATGTTATGGTAAGATCCTATCGTGGAGCAGGTGATTTCAAACTGACGGTAAGGCGAGAATAAACACCACAATACATTGGGATTCTCTTGTGTTCCTTCTTTAAACTAAACACCAAAAACCATTCTGAGCGTATTTCTCACCGCAGGAGCGAGACCAATGACGATAAGAGTCAGCAAAACGATATTCTTTAGCTCTCTTTCCTCCTCCTTCTCAAAATGTGTCCTCAACATGTATAACACTGGGATGAGTATTCCGAGTTTGAGTAGATACATTCCGGCTGCTGAGCCGGTGTACTTTACTATAATACCCTCTATCACGTGCTTTCCGCTGTAACCAAGTAAATCAATCCCGATACATGAAGAAGAGGCATCGAGCAGATGAGCAGCTAAAACCGATACGTTCAGCTTCTCTGTCAGAAAATTCATGCTATATTTCACTCCAATTGCATATATCACGAGCAATATTATGCCTGAAATGCCAATGACCGCAAAGAAAACCCATGGTAACAATATTTCTTCTTTCCTTAATAGAATGGTCATGTTTACAAAGAACCAAATCACTCCGAGCAGACCAAAAGGCACATTATAATTTTTTACATAATCTCTTATCTTCTTGTTCGACCTGGATATCGTAAGTATGGAAACGCAACAAGAGAATAAAAGAAAATAGATTAACGGTGTGATCAGTATATAGCTTACAGGTGGAGAGAATAACCTCGCATCTTCCATTACCCTTAAGCTCGCGCCAACAAGGATGTAAGGGGCTATGGCTGCGATAAAACTTTCATTTATCTCTATATTGAGCTTCTTTAATAATTTTAATATCAAAAAGAGGCATAATACCAGTAATAAAGCCCATGTTATCGTATTTACAGGATTGTATCCCGTGTCATGGGTTATAGGATGAATGTAGTACGCGTAGATAAACTGCCTTATCGTTTCGAGCATATATTATGTTATATAAAATGTAAGAAACTACAAAAAACTTTCAGATCTATTATCAATTTATATATTATTTCAGATAATGTTCAGATATCGAGGGGTTAGCAAATCGGATAATAGAAAAATTGAGAGCTTTGAATCTCAATTTGCGATTGATGCACGTTTGCGGCACACATCAAGATACTCTGGTACGGTTTGGCTTAAAAGAAGCAGGGATAGAGGTGAGACCCGGACCGGGGTGCCCGGTTTGTGTGACTACTGCAAGGGAGATAGAAGAAGCCATTTTTTTAGCCCGAAAGGGAAAAGTGGTTGCCACGTTTGGCGATATGTTCAGGGTACTTAGCGAAAAATGGAAGAAAAAAGGACATATAAACAGACCGATTCGGCAACGGGTGATTGTCCTATCTTTGTCTATAAAACCTGCGTTTCAAAACCTCCTTTTCCGAATCGATTATGAGCTCTACCAGGTTCTCGTTTACCGCTTTTTCCTTTTTCAGTATCTCTGCGGCATCACTAACTTTAACACCTTTACCTGCCAAGGAAAGCAAAGCCGCTTTACCGTAGGTTGAAATCAACTCAGCCGATTTTATCGCTTCTGTAATCAACTTACTTCCTTTCATGCTTTTAACTTTGCTTCTACTTTTACGTATTTCCTTCCTTATTTCGTTCTCATCCGCTTTTAACGCTCCTATCCTGTTCGACTTGCATTCCGGGCACTGAAGCTTTTCCATTTCCACATCGTTTATTCTCATAATCTCTGCATACCGCCAGCAATT
The DNA here is from genome assembly GCA_003601795.1 of Candidatus Methanophagales archaeon. Taxonomy (GTDB): domain Archaea; phylum Halobacteriota; class Syntropharchaeia; order Alkanophagales; family Methanospirareceae; genus QEXZ01. The sequence continues at coordinate 12,715 of PIXU01000184.1, read as the reverse complement.
TGTGCACACAAAAGTTAATGATTCATCTAACAACCTTGCTTTTACGTATTTTATTATGACCCGATGCATCCTCTCCGGTGGGATTAATTCGTATCCCCTTTTTATTACTTCGACAATCCCTGCAATAGGACTGCCCTCCTTTCCTTTTATTACCGCTATTTTTAGCCTACCCTCATTTATCCGCTTTAAAAGCCGGGCAGTCAGTTCTATATCCACATCCTTATCCTGAGATTCTCTAATCGCCTCATCAAATACTGCAGAACCTTCAAAACTCCTTATCAAGTTGTCTAAGTCGATGTCGCTCAGTGATGCATCCTTTGCCAAAGCTCCAAATCTCCTTGCTACATGAATAAACCTTCGTTTAAATAACCTGCTTCTGACTAATGCTTTCAAGGCGAGCTTTTCGATTGGCTTGGATGATAAATCAAGGATGATCTCCTCGATCTCCTCAGGCTCCAATTTGGTTTCCCCCACTTTAAGCATTATACGGTACGGATCCTGCTGCACGCCCACAGGAACGCCCATCAAGTCAGATATTAAAGTAGCTATGAGCATCGCGAAAGTTCTATTTGCAAGTAGCCCAAACGAGCAGTGCAGGATTATATATTCATTCCATCTTTCGAGCGTTATCAGCTTATCGGTCGGCACGGGATAACCCATTTTTATTTGCTGAACAACTTCGTCTAAGGCTCTTGTAATAGTCTCCTCTTTGCAAGGATATTCCTTTAAGAGTTTTTTTTCTATCTCATCAACCTCGCTACCAATTTCAAGCTCGGTTTCCACGTACCCACGGATTTTCCCCACTTCTTCCGCAATTTCATAGGGAACTGGAATCTCTTCTCCTACCCAGCTTGGGATGGAACCGGTGGGGTCATCTTCGTGCTTTACATAAATCCGCCCCCCATACAAATGCAATATTTTCCACACGCGACCGCCTTCTATAAACTTGTTCCCGGGATTGCCGTATTCTGCAACAAAAGCTTCATCTAACACACCCACTGGTTTTTCTCCCTCATCCACGACCAGAAAATGCTTCTCTTCCGGAATCATTGATAAATGCTCGAAATAATAGCTGTAGAGCGGTTTTATCTGTTTGGGTCTCAGAAATATTTTGTCCTCGCCAGAGAACCACACGAGCCTTGGGATTCGGGAATACATGTAGTTTAGAACGGTGACCAATTCTTGCTCCTCGAGTTCGCGATACGGATATGCCTTTTTTATTACATTCAAAGCTTCATCAAAGCTCCATCTTCTCTTCATTAGAAGTAATCCCGCTATTTGATGCGCAAGTACGTCAAGTGGCTTCTCTGGAATACTGGCGGGCTCTAAATCTTCCGCGAGCGCGCGGCGACAAATTACTAAAGCTTCCAACGCATCGTCTGAATCCTGAACCACTATTGCTCCATTTGCAATGCCACCTATTTTATGACCGCTTCTACCTATACGTTGAAGAAGCCTTGTCACCTGTCTCGGTGAGTTATACTGAATAACAAAATCCAGTCTTCCTATGTCTATCCCCAATTCTAAAGAGCTCGTGCAGATAATACCATGCAGTTTTCCCTCTTTAATTCCCTTTTCAACCCCTATTCGCGTCGGCTTAGACAGTGAGCCATGATGTACACCCATGAGAAAGTTCAAATCCCAAACGCGGAACCTGCTGCCAAGAATTTCTGTTATCGAACGAGTATTTGTGAATATAAGTGTGGATTTATGCTGTTCGACAAGACTTCTCATCAGTCGTAACCGAGCAGCGACTTCAGGATAAGTATAAAGCTCCCTTGCCAGTTTATAATCATCTGAATCGGCTCTTGGATAGTAAACTTCTACCCCCATTGATCGTGATACGGGGACGTTGATTATCTCGCAATCCCTCTCTGTTCCGACCAAGAATTTCGCCACTCTTTCTGGCGAGCCTATGGTAGCTGATAACCCAATGACCTGGAAATCAGCATTTTTCAGGTAGCGAAGCCGCTCCAATGCAAGCGCTAATTGCGAGCCGCGCTTGTCGCATGCAAGTTCATGCACTTCATCTACGATTACCCATTCAACTGAAGTCAGATGCTGACGCATAATCCTACCGGGTAATATCGCCTGTAAAGTCTCCGGTGTTGTAATCAAGATAGCAGGAGGAACCATTGCCTGCGCCTCTCTTTCTCTCGTAGATGTGTCGCCGTGCCTCACTCCCAACTTCAAGTCAAGCCCTTTACACCACCATTGTAATCGTTCAAGCATGTCTCGATTCAAAGCCTTCAGGGGAGTGATGTAAAGGACTTTTATTCCTGTTTTGGTTCCTGCTTTTTCTTTTCGCTCTGTTCTGATTAATGCATCCAAAACAGGTAAAAGTGCCGCTTCGGTTTTTCCCGTTGCCGTTGGTGCAATTAGCAGTACGTTCTTTCCTTCTATTATTGAAGGAATAGCTTTTATTTGCGGCTCTGTTGGCGTTGAAAAGCCCTTTTCCTGAATGGCTCTTTGAATTGGGTTCGAAAATGAGGCAAATATTTCTGGTTGCATTTCTGGTTGCTTTTATTAATTAATATATTTATTTATCATGACATAAGATACGTGATTAGCCCTTCATAGGAAAATCATTGAAGCAACGGATTTTATAATTATGGATGTGGTTTCCGAGAACGGGACAAAGGAGGAGGGCGTTGCAAAAATTCCAATTAGTATTAATCGATTTATAGTTGATAATATACCCTATTCAGTCGGCAGGGTGATTACATGGTTGTCGTCGCTACAATTTGGTGGAACCGCTCTTATTGTGATAGTGGTTTATAAGATTCTCTCGATAGTAAAGTAACTAACTTTATCTCCAATCCAAGCCTTTTCGGTAAAATATTTTTCGATTTCTCAGCCCTACATTGCTTATCAGCTTTCCTCTGTTTCTATTCCTGTCTCAACCTCAGTTTCAATCTCTTTTTCGCCTTTAATTACGACGCTTCTCACATACCATGAGATTCCCATACCTATAAGGGATATGATGATTGCACCAAGTATGGAGAGAAAAAGGATTATGTAGCCCATAACAGAATTACCCTCACTCAACAATATTATGCATTCGCTCCCTCCCCACAGGAGCACCCCGGAAGCAATTATATAAAATAATATAGTCCACTGTTTGACTATTCTTTCCCTTTCAATGAGCATATTCATCATCTTTCCAATCAGAGGAGCAAGTCCTGCACCTATATACCATCCTACTGCATACTTGATGAATACCATGCCTAATAAGATATACCCTCCCACCTCAGAACCCATTTTTAGATAATAATCCCAGCTTCCGATCAGACCCTGCAAGGTACCCACTAAGAGTAACACAAGGGCACAGATATAAGTGACAAAGGAGATCTTCCCACTGTATAAAGAATGCTTCACGGTCTCAAAAAGTTCCATTAATATATTCTCGCGCCCTAATCCTTTAAGTAAAATGTAAATTCCCATAAATCCCATGATTAGCCCCATCGCCTTCCCTGAGAGTTCAAGCAGCAAAGAAATGGCTAACAGGAATAAAATAATACCTATGGGTGTCAAGAAAGTGCGAGAAAACTTCGGGTCCTCAAGCAACCTCTTTATCACATAAAAAGTGCTTTCTAATGGCTCGCTCTGCCTCACCACCACTCTTCGCACAGAATCTATCTTCATCCTTGATTGAATAATAGGAATAATCCATTCGTCCTCAGCACCATCTGATACGAGAATTGCAGAATCCACAAAGGTTTTGGATAGAACCTTATCTAACTCCTGCCCTATCTTTCTGTCTGACTCTATGCCCACATTCTTATCGCCCGCGATTAAAGCGATTTCAGCATCTGTGCCATCTTCACGTGCATTCAACCTTTCGTATATTCTTATCGCTTCAAATATCGCATTTATATCAGAATCTTCAGGATCCACGAATCCCAATTTTGTCGCCGCAGACAGGCTCGCTTCTCTACCTATAATAGGAGTCTCTAACTCCGCTTTCTCTCCGATGTCATTATCCCTGTCTACGCAAATAACAAGTGTCTTAGTCTTTGACTTTTCCACGTTGTTCATCTACTATTTTTGTTTCTTACTTCAATATAAATAGTTAGTTAGAAAAGGAATGATAAGTGAAGAGAAGACGAAGAGAATACCCTGGGACGAATACTGGATGAATATTGTACGTGACGTAGCAGAACGTTCAACATGCCTGAGAAGGCAAATAGGCGCATTAGTGGTTAAAAACAAGGTGATAATCTCCACGGGGTATAACGGTGCACCGAGAGGATTCCCTCATTGTTTGGATGTCGGATGCAGGCGCGATAAATTGAATATCGCATCAGGTGAAAGACATGAGGAGTGTGTGGGCGTCCATGCAGAGCAAAATGCACTCCTACAGGCGGGTAGAGATGCAGAAGGTGCTACACTGTACGTAAATGCGTTCCCTTGTAAGATCTGTGCTAAGCTGATAATAAATGCAGGGATAAAAAGGGTGGTGATGTCAGGGGATTATAGCGACAAGGAAGGATTGGAATATTTGAGGCAGGCTAAGGTAGAACTTAAATTTATTTAAATTAAAATTATCTTACTATGTCTGGCAATACATTTGGAAAGCTATTTCGAGTGACTACCTGGGGAGAGTCGCATGGAGCAGCGGTGGGTGTGGTCGTGGACGGCTGCCCTGCTGGACTTGAGCTGTCCGAGGCAGACGTGCAGCTCGAACTGGACAGGAGAAAACCGGGCGTAAGTGAACTAACGACGGAAAGGAAAGAAGCAGATGAAGTAAAGATTTTATCGGGCGTGTTTGACGGTAAAACACTCGGCACGCCCATTTCCATGCTCGTGTGGAACAAAGACGCGGATTCAAGCCCTTATGAACGAATAAAAAACATTGCAAGACCGGGTCATGCTGATTTCACATACCAGGTGAAGTACGGAATAAGGGACTACCGGGGCGGCGGGAGAGCTTCTGGTCGTGAAACGGTTGCGCGAGTTGCAGCAGGTGCAATAGCAAAGAAAATCTTAGCCATGCATGACATCCAAATCCTGGGGCATGTGGTGGAAATCGGCGGTATAGTAGCAAAGGAAGTAGGAATAGAAGAATTAAAAAAGAATGTAGATAAAAATGCTGTCAGATGTGCCGATTCGGAAGCAGCAAGGAAAATGGAAGCGTTAATTAAACAGGTAAAAGCAGCAGGAGACAGTGTAGGCGGTATCGTGGAGGTAATCGCGTTCGGCGTTCCGGTCGGTTTTGGCGAGCCGGTATTTGATAAACTGGATGCAGAACTTGCAATGGCTTTAATGAGCATTGGAGCGGTAAAAGGGGTTGAAATAGGCACGGGATTTGCGGCTGCGAGGATGAAAGGGAGTGAGATGAATGATGAGTTTTTTTTGCAGGAGGACGGGCAGATAAACACGAGAACGAATAACGCAGGCGGTATTTTAGGTGGTATCTCAACAGGAGCGCCCGTGGTATGTCGAATCGCGGTTAAGCCTACGGCATCTATTTCAAAGCCACAGAAAAGCGTGGATATGGCAAAAATGGAAGAGGTAGAACTAAGGACAAAGGGCAGACATGATCCCTGTATATGCCCCAGGATAGTCCCAGTTGCAGAGGCGATGGTTGCGCTGGTGCTGGTGGATTGCTGGATGCGAAACAAACTCTCACTATTCGTGGGTCCCAGTCAAACGCTTCAAGATTAAAAATAAAAATATTAAGGTACAATAGGACTCGTTGAATAAGTGAAAAATGGACTCAAAAGTAAGAGCGCATGTATTTGTCAAGGGGCGAGTGCAGGGCGTTCTCTTTCGATATGCAACAAAGGACGAAGCAGATCTGAGAGGCGTAAAGGGATGGGTGCGAAATCTGGAAGATGGGCGAGTAGAAGCGGTATTTGAAGGAGAGAAGGTGAAAGTGGACGAAATGATAGAATTTTGTCATCATGGCCCTCCCGCAGCGAAGGTGTCCTCGGTAAAGGTTATGTGGGAGGATTATACAGGAGATTTTAAGGGGTTTTCCATCCGTTTTCGGTAATGATTGAGAAATGAGCAAGGATTTAGCTCCGTCAAGCTCCATCGCGGTGAAAATCACTGCTGTTAACACAGTAATATCAAGACCGATTGTCGCGAATAAATATGAAAATATTGGTGAAATGGTAGGGGAGGCGCACAGGAGATGAGAATATAGCAGGTACTCTATTTATTACTCATCATCCTCTTAACAGATTCTCCAGTTTAGATAGTGTTTTCTCCATTATCTCAACCATATCGCCAAATAACTGTATCAGAGGCAGATTTTTGTTATAAATCTCGAGTGGATTGTGGTTATTATCAGGGTACCTTGTAACAATAGCGTGAGGGAGCATTATTAAAGAAAGGTAGTATAGAGAGTAAGTAACATATATGGCCTTCTTGATTGGTGCTGATTGTATTGCCCTAATCACTTCTTTCATTAAATTCAAATCTAATTTTATATTTAAATCTTCTTTAACTTTTTCAATTTTTTGAGGACTAAACACATAGAAAGCATCTAATATTTCCATATAGGCTTTTTTAGATTCCTCTAGTGATACCTTTAATAATTCTTCATTTGAATTTATAGTTACACCTTCGAGCTCTGATTCGAGATTATCTAATTCCTGTATTACGAACCTAAGTTTACTTTTCTGAATAAAGAGTGTCTCTTCAAAAGACAAAGAACCTAACCAAGTTAAAAACTCCGCTATTTTTTATGATAATTCCTGAAATTAAGATCCTTGATTAATTTTGCTTCTCCTAATTTTGGAACTTTTTCATTAGCGTCCATGATTCGCTCTATTTTTTTCTTCTGTTTTTCGATTGATTTCTTGTAAACTTTCAAAGGATTGTGACTAACATGCTTTAATTCATCCTCCTTTATTACATCGTTCAATAAACCAAAAGATTTGGTCGCCTTCTCTATACTTTGCTGCAAGTAAAAAACAGCTTGCGGATATAACTCTCTTTCAAACAAGCACTTTGAAGCTTCTAAATCGTTTCTTGCTATCTCAAAAAGCGTTTCAGCAAATTTCATACTTTAACTCTCTTCCTTTTTGAAGTACCAATCCAAAATTTGTTAACTCTAACATGTTTTTTGTATCCCTGCCGCTTGTCGGACTGTGGTCACTGAGCTCGCATAGACGATGATTACCGAAAAACACGTGTTTTCCTCAACCAGTCTATATCAGACTGGTACAAATCTCTTATGTCCGTTAGCCCCAGCCTGATCATAGCTAATCGACCGATGCCGAGTCCCCATGCTAAAACCGGGTATTTCACACCTATTGGATTCGTCACCTCTTCGCGGAATATCCCTGCACCACCCAATTCTATCCATCCCCTCTCTCTCATATATACCTCCACTTCCACTGATGGCTCGGTATAAGGGAAATAACCAGGACGGAATCGTATCGAGGGAAATCCCATCTTCTTGTAAAATGTCGAGAGGCAGCCCAGCAAGTGGCTGAATGTCACGCCTTTATCCATGATAATCCCCTCTAACTGGTCAAACTCAGGAATATGCGTGGGGTCAATCGTTTCGCGGCGATAAACGCGGTCAATGCAGAAGACCTTCACTGGCGGCTCCGGATGCGAAGCGAGATAATTCAAAGTAACAGCAGTGGTATGTGTCCTCAGCAGCAGCTCTTCTCCTAACTCCCTTTTCCACCTACCACCCCAACCTCTGGAATTTAACGAGCCACCGTGCTCGTGCATCTGTCCAACGTTTTTTATTAACTCCTCAGGTGCGTCTATTGGCTTTCTCGTCGCGAGGTAAAACGTGTCCTGCATCTCTCGTGCTGGATGGTCCTGCGGCACGAATAATGCATCGAAATTCCAAAACGCACTCTGGACTACTTCTCCTTTTATTTCTATGAACCCCATCTCCGTGAAAATTCGTCTCATTCGGTCCAAAATCCGCTGATATGGATGTATCTTCGCAGGGAAAATTTCTTTTGATGGTAGATTCACATCGTATCGCTTGAATTTACGCCCTCTCCACGACCCCGTTCTTATGAGTTCAGGCGTGAGCTGTGCTATTTCCTCCTCAACCGATATGCCCTGCGATAATATCTCTTTGCCCGCCTCTGTAATTGCTATTTTTCTCTCTACATGTGAGCGTATCTCTAATAAATTCCGCGAAATCAACTGAGTCAAAAAGGAATTAATATCTCCTCCTTTTGTTCCCTCGAGTCGGTTCACCAATACTTCCCACTCCGTTCCCCCTTCATTAACAATTTTCAGTATTTTTTCATCAATATCTGGAGACAACTCTTCCTGGACTATTGTCGGCATTAAAAATCTTTCTGCGTCCCTTTTCTCTATCCTCGCCCATTTCTTCTTCAGTAGCCAATTTGTTGCAATATTCACCCTTTCGCCAAATGCAGTTCTCAATTCTTCAATATTTGCTCCGTTCTTGTCTATCAAAAAATCCAGTGCCCTTCGCTCCGGCAATCCTTTCTCTGCGTATTCCTTGCCTTCTTCTGTTAAGTAATAATAAATCTTCTTTTCCTCCTTTATTTCACAAAGCCCCTTCTGAGCAAGCATAAAAGCGGTTTGCATCACTGCATCTTCATTTATGCCCGTTTTCTCCGACAGCTTTCTTTGGTTCCACTCGCCACTCTCCTCCCCGAGAGCCAGCAAAACTCGCTTTTCGGTTGTCGTTAGTTCATCAGTATCTGCCATTTCCCTTCTTCCGCCATTCTCAATTTAATTAATTCATTTTTGCCATAACATAAGATAAGACAAGAATTTAATTAATTAAATTCCTATCATCTTACCATACATCTCAATCGCTTTCTTTATATCTTCCTCCCTTAACAAACCATGCGGAGTCGGTACCTCAAAAATCCGCTTCGGTATGCGCAGTTTTGCAAGGTCAAACCCTTCTCTGAACTTAAAGTCCATTTTAGCTCGGTGAATAACTCTGCCAAGGTCTTCTAATTTTCCCTCTGTCCAGTTTCCTATCCCTATCGCATCCAAAGCCTTTGTTACCCTCTCTGCGGTGAACACTTTCCTCGCAAAGAAGCACACCACGAGACTTGACAGTATTTGTCGCCATTCTTCTTCCTTTAATAACGCTCTCACCACTTCTTCAAGCGTGAATTCTTTTCCCATTAACTTCTGGTCGAGGTCGTATCCCGCGGAATCAAGATGGCTGTGCCTTGCACCCAGGAGATTGTTCAGGTAGCATGCAATTCCAGTATGATATTCCGGCATCTCATTACCGCCAAATGCGAGTGCATACTCCTGCCCGCCATAAATGCTGGATGCATATTCTGAGCCCTTAGCCAGATTTTGATAGAATTCGTTTGGCATCATCACTATCTTCTCTATTGCCTCGGAATAGGCTTGAACATCTCCCCATTGTAACTCAAGACCATCGGTATGCTCTTTTGTTATTATCCCGCGCTCATACGCTTCCGTAGCCCATGCTAAGGTCACTCCTGTGCTTATCGCGTCCATACCAATCCGGTCAACCACATCAATCAGCCTCAGATAATCCTCCACACGGTTCATCCCAAGCATAAAACCAAGTGCGTAAATTGTCTCGTTGTCATAGGGAATGATTGAGGTCTTGAAATAATAGCCGGGCTCGTAAAGTTCTCTGAGCGATGCTAAATGAATACAACCCACCGGGCAATGCGAGCATGAACCCCGCCTCGAAAGATACTTCTCTGCAACATTCTCACCTGAAAATTCTCTCGCAATTTCATCCGGTGCACTTGCTGATTCTAAATTCTTATACGCCATCCCTCCGATTTTATTCAAATTATATATCTTTCCAGCCGTGCCCAAATCATGATATTTCTCCATCGCATCTGTTTCAACCACAACATCCTGTATCTCATCGTAAACGAGTTTGTATTCCCTTCTCTTACCCTTTGGTATTTCTATACTCTTATCTGCTGAAATAACCATTGCTTTCAGTTTCTTCGAGCCCATCACCGCACCTAAACCAAGTCGTCCAAAATGACGATATGTTTCGCATACCGCACAGGCATACCTCACCATTTTCTCCCCCGCTCTTCCAATCCGTATGATGGTTCTTACACCTGCGCCGGGCTCTGCTTCTCTTAAAATCCTGCCGACCGCTACCGCTTCTATACCCCAGATAGAGGAAGCATCTCTGAACTTTACTTCGTCACCGTGAATTGCCAGGTACAGCGGGAGTTCACTTGAACCTTTGATGACCATTGCCCCATAACCTGCAAGCTTAATCGCCATCGCACTTCTTCCACCGGTGTGGCTTTCTCCGAGATTGCCGGTTAATGGCGATTTGAACATCGCTACAGTCTTAGAAGCGGATGGATATAGTGCGGTAAGAGGACCGACAGCAAAAATTATCGGGTTCGATGCACTTAAAGGGTCTATACCCTGTGGGCATTCTTCTTCCAGAAGCTTTATCGCAACACCCGAACCGCCGAGATATTCATCAAATAAATCTCCTCTTTCCTCTACCCTGATATCTTTCTTCGTTAAATTCACATACAGAACCTTGTTCATTTCCTTTGCTCCCATCTTTAGATTTAGGTGGATGATAATGAAATCACCCCCTTTCTTTTATTCCTTCTCTTCTCATAAAAAGTTATCCGTTGAAAGAAGCAAAACAATTTTGGCGTTTGTTCTCTCTTTACATCGCTTATCTGCGGTATGTGATGAATTTACCTGAGTCGCTGAGCGTCATTCATGCTTCTATTGACGATTCTACCCACGTTAAATATTTATCATATCCCGCAACAATCGGAAGTGCGATTCTATCCACCTTGCTTTTTTCTGTCTTGATTATCAGCAAAGCCTCCTTATCTTCGCAAAACTCAAATCGTTATATAAAGGTTGGGTAAGATGAAATTCCCCTGTGAGATAATAGTGTGGGAAGTATTGCCATGCATACGGGCGGCACTCGCAGAAGAGCTGATTAAAAGAGGGTTATCCCAAAAAGAAATCTCTAAAATGCTTGGGATTACGCAGGCTGCGGTATCGCAATACACATCAAAGAAAAGGGGTTCAAAGCTCAATTTTCAGGAGGATGCGAAGGAAGAGATAAAAAAACTTGCTGACGACCTCGTGCATGGTTCCGTGGATGACTTTATCGCGAGAATTTGTCGGATTTGTACAGTGGTACGCACAGAGGGAGCTGTATGCAAATTAGAGCTGTGTAACACCACGAAAAAGTAGCAAGCACTTATTGTACGTCTCAAAAGAGATGTATGTTTTTGGACATACACGAGGCTGTCCTGCAATTGCTTTTGGCACTAAAAATTTCGCTTCTTTTAAGCTAAAAAACTGCCAAACCTCTACACCACGCTTTTCGAACTGCCTCTAACGGAAGGTCCACCAACTCCTTATTCCCATTATAAATCCAAATCCTCTTCTCTCCTACTGTCTCGCCCAACTTAGTTGCATAAACTTTTCTTCTCTTTAACAGATCCTCGAACCGCTTCCTTTCTTCTTTCCATACTTCCACCACCCACCTTGAGTTAGATTCTGAGAACAGCTTATAATCACTTCTCAGCTCTGGGCGCATACCCCTAATATCAATAGAAGCGCCAATATCTCCCCCTATTAACATCTCACATACCGCAACCGCAAGACCTCCCTCGGAAACATCATGACAACTCGCGATTAATCCCTCATCCATCGCGTCCCTTAACGCTTCCATACTTCTTATCAACACCTCCGGGTCAGTTCTCGGCGCTATTCCTCCTCTTTCTACTCCCCTTAACTTGTAATATTCACTACCACCCAACTCCTCTTTCGTTTCTCCTGTCACATAAAGAAAATCCCCTGCTTCCTTTATGTCTACGGTAACGCATTCTCTTACATCTTCGCATAATCCTATGCCAAGAATAGTGGGTGTTGGGGGAATTGATTCATTCATAACCGCGGATTCATTATAAAAACTCACATTACCACTCACAAAGGGTATTTTAAGCGAAGACGCCATATAACCTAAACCACGACAACATTCATAGAACTCGCCCATTCGCTCGGGCTTCTCCGGGTTGCCAAAATTCAGGCAGTCAGCAAATGAATGTGGTGTTGCACCCACTGCGGTTAAATTCCTGCATACTTCATCCACAGCGCTTGCAGCACCCCAAAATGGATTTAGTTTGCAGAAAGACGGATTCACATCAGAAGTAATGGCAAGTCCCTTATAGGACTCTTCTAATGGCTTTATCACCGCTGCGTCCCCATGCGTCTCTTTTCCCATTATCCCCTGCATCGGCTTTAGTACGGTAGATGCTCGCACTTCGTGGTCATATTGTCTTATAACACACTCCCGCGAGGCAATATTGGGAGCAGCAAGCAGCATTTTTAAAACCTCATTGTACTCTTTCGGTTCTTCTATTGATTCCTCCCCCTTCTCCTTTATCCTTATCTCCTTCGGACGTTCATAAACAGGGCATGCAACCAAAAAATCGGTATCCAGCTCAAATACAAGCTCCCCCTCATAAAAAATCCTTATCTGTGAAACAGGCGAATATTTTTTTTCTTTGGTAAAGCTTTCTTTTTTAAAGAAAGGTTTTGTTTGACCTATAACCACGGCATCCACATCCCATTTCTCGAATACCCCCAGCAACTCCTCCACTTTGTTTCTCGATGCTGCAATTAAAAACCGTTCCTGTGATTCCGAAACCCATATCTCCCATGCACTGAGCCCCTCCTCCTTTAACTTTACGCGCTCTAAATAAATATCCGCACCGCATCCCCCTGCATGACACATCTCGCTCAC
>PIXU01000183.1 GCA_003601795.1 Candidatus Methanophagales archaeon | reverse complement strand
TAGGTGCGCTTGACGCCGCAGCAGAAGCTGGAGGGTTCAATTACACGGTAAGCGATGAATGGTATGCGAGCTGGGGTTCTTTGATGGTTGATTCCATCGCAGGGAAGGAAAACGACCCTGTTACGTGGGACGGCTGGTTGTACTGGGTGAATTATCCCGATGATCCGATGCCGATGGTAGGTACGAACCAGTATGAAGTAGAAGAAGGCGATGTCGTAACCTACTATTATGGGGGAATGAGCACGACACCCGATAATTCCTCGATATTAATACGGATTCACGTCCATGTGCAGAGTTCTGCGCCGATAAACGAAATAGAGTACCGGAAAATGATACCTCAGCCAGTTAACATCAGTAAAATCCACTATAAGTCTAAAGTAGTGAATGAGGAGTGGGCAGCCATATGGACTAATAAGATACTGTATGTGCAAGAGAAAACGAGGTATTCGATTGCTATATCCTTAGATAGGGCGGGATATGTGACGAGCGTGGATTTCGAGCGATGGGGTTTCCCAACGACAGAGATTCCGTATGACCTTGCAGTTCGATCATTAGATAAGTTGATAAGTTGATAAGATATGCATTATACCCCATGTAATAATCGCGAGAACGGACCCGAATGATCCAGATATAAAATCAAAATCCAAATGACTATCAAAAAGTGAACGATGAGAAGCTGTGGAAGCGAGAATGCCTATGCGTTGTTATTAGCTAGTTTTTTGTTTTGCTTAATAGCAGTGCTGTCTCTTATATTTATCTCCACCTCAACCGCCAGCGGCAGTAGCATCACTCAGTGGAATAGTGTGACAAAAAACGCATCCAATAATGTCTTCGTGGATATTGGCATAGATGAGAGCAAGGAGGTAGAATTCATTGTTTCTTCTTCTAATTCTAATTCAAAATTATCTTATGAATGGATGTGGTCAGTTAATGGCGAAGAAGTAAAAGAATCAGAAGGAAAGAGCTCGGAGTTTTCTTATGCATTTGGAGAATACGGTATTTATAACATCAGTGTAGTAGGGAAAGGAGACGGAAGAACAGAAACAGAATGTGCATATTGGAACGTTACGGTTTGGCTGGTAATAGAAGGGGAAAACGATGTCCGGGAGTTAGAAGGGCTTGAGGATTATACTTTGCGGATAGCAAAAAAGCCTGAGCGGATTGTTTCTATGGCTCCAAGCTCCACTGAAATATTATTCGCAGTAGGAGCTGGCGACAGCGTTGTCGGCGTTACCAGCTTTTGCAATTATCCACCTGAGGTAGAAGATAAGGTAAATAACGGTGACATCGCGGTAATAGGAGGATACTCAACACCAAGCCTCGAGAAGATAGTGGATTTAGAGCCTGATTTAATTGTCTGCGCTTATGGGAATCCTGATGACGTGATATATAGTCTGATAGAGCTGGGAGAAGATGAAGAGAAGAAGTATCTGATTTATGCACAGCATTCGAAAAATTTTGATGAGATATTTACTCACATAAAAGTCACAGGAGCGATAACGAAGTGCGAGGATGAGGCATCTTCTCTGCTGAATGAGTTAAAGGAGAAATTGAATGCGATAGAGGAAAACACAGAATTATTAGAGGAGGAACAAAGACCACGCGTATATTATGCCATGGGTAGTCTTTTCATGACTACCGGAAGCGGTACCTTTCAACACGACATCATTAATACTGCGGGAGGGAGAAATATAGCTGCAAAATATTTTTCTTCTTGGGGTCCCTTTAGTATCGAGCATATCGTGGAAGAAGACCCCCAGGTTATCATTTACAGTAGCCACGGCAGTGCGTCTCTTGTACCCGAGCAAATAAAGAGTGCTGAACTGAAAACCGTAGATGCGGTAAAAAACAATCGAATATACCCGATTGATGAAAATATAATGTCAAGGCCCGGTCCGAGAGTGGTAGACGCAGTAGAAATAGTTCATGGAAATCTATCCGGGTTCTTTAATATCGTCGAGGAAGAGGCAGAGAAAGAGGAAGAGGAAAAGGGAGAGGAAGACGGCTATGGTGATGAAGAAGAAGGTGACAGTTCATCGTATGAAAAGGAAAAGGAGGCTATAAAAGCAGGTGAAGAAAGAACGATAGAGTTAGACGATGAATACCTGACTAATATCTCAATAAAAGCAAAAGAAGATAAAGATGTGGAATTCACTAATATCTATGTGAATGTATCAAAAGAGCTGAGCATCTCCCACCCTCCTGGAATAGTCTACCGATATCTTAATATTACCGCGGACAATCTAACTGGAAGCGTGGACTGGCTGAAACTGAATTTCCGCGTGAACAAATCATGGATAGCTGCCAATGCTGATAATAATACGACTGCAATCTCTCTGTTTTGGTATGACTACATCAACGGTTCATGGGCTGAACAGAATACAACTGAAATAGGAGAAGGAGATAGCAAAGTCTATTACACCGCGATAAAAACCTCTTTTGGTACATTTGCAATTTGTGCCCCGCTAAAGTTAGGGCATGAGCAATCACAATTATCAGTACCTGAGGATGTAGTGATGCCCATAACGCCTTTGCCGACGTCTACACCGGCGTACACGCCCCCTGCCACTACAACACCCACACCTAAGCCATTACCTACTCCTCTTCCAATGCCAAGACAGTCAGGCTTTGAAGTGGTTTTCGCCGTTATTGGATTACTTGCGGTAATGTTCCTTTTGAGAAGAAAAAAGAATTGAAACAAATGAAATGAAATCCTGAGCGTCAAATCATCAAGAAAATAAATTGTTCTGAAGGCAAAATTTTATAATCTGTAAACTGGTATTGAGCAAAGTAATTACCGGGAGCACGGCTATGAACATTTACCACATAAGCTACACAGAAAAATTCGTAGGTGAGAGGATGGCGATGCTGTCTTTCAAAGGCTGCAACTTCGACTGTATTGGCTGTATCCGGGAAAAAAATGAATACGACATCTATGCAGAAGACAGGAGATACATTGATTGGAACTTTGAGAACATATTGAAGGAATTGGAGGAGTTAAATCCGCACAGGCTATATCTTGGTGGATACGAACCTACGCTCGATCCGGATTTAATAAAAATAATCGAAAATCTCTCTAAACTCGATGTTCATATCGTGTTAATGACAAACGGGAGCAGAATAGACGAGCAATATGCAATAGAATTGAAAGAAGCAGGAGTAAACGAAGTTATTGCCGGTGTAAAAGCTTTCGATAGGGAAAAGCATCTTTATTACACAAAAAGGAGCAATGAGCCTGTATTGAACGCGATAAAGAATCTGGCAGCGATAGAGGACGCTTATTTTAGACTTCAGGTAGAGACGATTCTGTTGCCAGGAATAAATGACCCCGCGGACATAGAAGAACTGGCAATTTTCATCTCGCAGATAAATCCTGCCATTTCTCTCTTCATCGAGCCCTGGATACCAATAGCGGGAGTAGAATTTGAAGAACCCAGGAAGCCCGATTTAATCGAAGCGGTATCGAAAGCGATGAAGCACCTGTATGTGGTGTCCTACCACCCTTTGTATTCAGAGATAAAAGAGATACGAGAAACGCCGAGGAAGGCAAAATTTATCGAAATCCTGCCAGAAGAAAAAAGGAAAAAACAATAACAAACAATAATGATAAAACCAAAAATTGCTTATTTCAATAAGTTTATCCACTGGAAAATGGTTATGGTTTATTTAATTGCGATTTTATGCGTGACCATCGTGCTGACAACAGCAATTGGACCTGTTTATGTGCCGCCGCTGGAAATAGTAGCTTTGTTAGGAAACAAACTTCATCTCTGCGAGGCTGCTTCTATTCCACATAAGTATGATGTAATAATTTTACAGATAAGACTGCCGAGGATAGTTCTGGGGTTGCTAGTCGGTCTTTCGCTGGCAACTGCGGGGACAACATTGCAAGGCTTATTTAAAAATCCTATGGCGGACCCGTACATAATAGGAATAGCTTCGGGAGCTGCAGTTGGTGCTGTCTTTTCGATGTTGATACTCCCAGGTTTTTTATTCATTTACACCAAACCGTTCATGGCTTTCTTAGGTGCCATGTTCACCACTTTTTTAGTGTATAACATAGCAAAGGTGGGAAGAAGAATTCCAGTGGATACTTTATTGCTCACGGGGATAGCGGTTTCGCTATTCTTGGGTGCTGTTTTATCTTTTATGATGTTTGTGGCAGAAGATTTACACAGTATTTTTTTCTGGTTGATGGGCGGATTCTGGCTCGCTAACTGGGCACAGGTGAAAATAACCATTTTGCCTGTGTTCGTTTGCTTCTTTTTAATTTATATCTTTGCAAAAGACCTTAACGCGATGCTGTTAGGCGAGGAATGCGCACAGACACTGGGAATAAACGTAGAATGGGTGAAAAAAATTTTGTTAGTGTTTGCAGCGTTCATTACCGCGACTGCGGTCTCTTTCGTGGGAACCATTGGCTTCGTAGGTTTAATTATCCCACACATCACGAGAATCCTCGTTGGACCGGACCACCGAATTCTTTTCCCTGCTTCCGCTTTGGTAGGAGGAATCTTTCTGGTGTGGACTGATGCGCTGGCGCGGTTATTAGGCGAAATGCCCGTAGGAATAATCACTGCTTTCTTTGGCGCTCCCTTTTTTATTTACCTGCTTAGAAAAAGGAAAGGAGGACATTATTTCACATAGTGCAGTCAATAGAGATAGCAAAATCAGAAGTAAAGCAAGCTCTTTAACAAGATCAAAATGCCCTTGGAGATAAAGGATGTGGATGCTTATTATGGAAGCGTGAAGATATTGGATGGCATTGATTTTAGTGCATCTCACGGCGAACTCCTGGGTGTTATTGGTCCGAACGGCTCAGGAAAGACAACTTTGCTGCGAACAATCAGCCGCATCTTGAAACCCAAAGTAGGGACAATATTATTAGAGGGCAGGGACGTGCAGGGCATGAAAGACAAGGAATTTTCAAGGAATTTCGCCGCCGTGCCACAGGACACAACGATAAATTTTGATTTCTCTGCCCTTGACATCGTGCTTATGGGCAGAAATCCTCATCTGGGTAGATTAGAGCTGGAGGGTGAGGAAGATATAGAAATAGCGAGACGGTGTATGGAGCTTACTAACTGCTGGCATCTTGCGGAAAGACCGATTACAGAGTTGAGCGGTGGCGAGCGACAGCTTGTAATAATAGCAAGAGCGCTTACACAGGAGCCTAAGGTCTTGCTTTTAGACGAGCCTACTTCTCACCTCGACATCAATTATCAAATAGAGATAATGGAACTTCTGAAAAGACTTACATCAGAGGAAAAACTGATTGTTGTTGCAGTTATCCATGATCTCAATTTAGCTGCTCAGTATTGCGACCGTTTAGCCTTGCTGCATAAAGGAAAAATTGTTTCTTTGGGCACACAAGCCCAGGTATTAACTGCAGAGAACATAAAAAATACCTTCGGTGCCGATGTTATTATTAAGAAGCATGCACTAACTGACCACTGCTTTGTATCACCTGTACCCTCCCTTTTAAAACGTCAAAATAAAAATGAAGCGGAACTTACAATACATCTTATCTGCGGGGGTGGAGAAGGCGCGTCGTTAATGCATGAACTCTGTGAGAGAGGATACAGAGTGACCGCCGGTGTAGTTAATATGCTGGATACCGACCAAGAAGTTGCCAAGCTCTTAAACATTCCGGTTGTGACCGAAGCTCCTTTTTCACCAATAACGGAAGAAGCCTTTCAGGCACACTTAGCTTTGATTGACAAAGCAAATGTTGTTGTGTTATGCAACACCCCCTTTGGGTACGGTAATTTGAAGAACCTGGAAGTGGCAGAGAGGGCATTGGAAAGAAACAAACCACTGTTAGTATTTGATGCTACGAGAATCGAGAAAAGGGATTTCACAAATGGAGAAGCTACTAAACGGTTTATCGCATTGAAAGATAAAGGAGCAATAATGGTTAAGAGTCAAGAGGAAGTGTTAAAGCTGTTAAACATCTCGACACTTTTTGATGCTTGAGAACACAACCTCTAAAATGCTTTTTTTGTGGAAACGTTTGAGCGAGCTGACGTTTATGTTAATCCAGCGAATTTTGACCGGATGCACTCTCACAAAAGTATCCTATTGCGGGGATAAAATCTTTCTTTCGCGATAAAGTTCTTGGAATAGCACATTTACCATCCTGTATTTTAACCGCGAAAGCTTTTTCAATTATCCTCTCATCTCCTTTGACTAAAATCTCTTCGCCCTTTCCTAAGGGATTGGTGATGAGAAACGCGACCAAATCGTAGTGCTTCTCCTTACGTAAATGCTCCATTTCTGATTTAATCTCCTCTTCTTTTGCACCTATCTCTTCCTCATCCAAAAACATTATCTGACCCACGCCCACCTTTTTCGTGCCCAACTGATATTCTTTAAAATCATGAAGCAGGATTTCTCTGGCGTTTTTACCCTTAATATTTATACTCGCGGTTAAAAGTTCTTTACCGTATTCTTCAATCTCAATGTCAAGAATATCAGCCAATTTATGAGCATTTTCTTTATCTCGTTCCGTGGTAGTGGACAACGTCAGGATTAAAGTATCAGAGAGGATGCCAGAGAGGAGTAATCCCGCTATTTCTTCCGTAATATCGATCTGATGAAGAAACATAAAACCAGCAATGATGGTGCATGTACTGCCAATAGGCTCATTGTGAACGTGGATAGGCATCAGAGTAGATATGTCGCCAACTCGGTGATGGTCAATAATCTCCAGTATTTCTGCTTCCTGTACACCATCAACAGCCTGCGAAATCTCATTATGGTCAACTAAGATGACCTTTTTTCTTATTGGATGAAGTAAATCTGTCCTTGTGATTATACCCATCAAACGGTTGTCACCGTTAACCAACAGCACGCAGCGATATTTAGATTCTGCAACTTTACGTTTTATCTCAGAAATCCTGGTATAAAGCCCTGCTACGGGGACCTCTTTTGACATTATAGCTTGGAGCGGTGTTGACAAAGCGAACAACTTGGCGGTATCAAACGTGTCGTACGGAGAAGAAACGATTAGCGTTCCTTTTTTGGCTGCTAACCTGACGACTTCCTGGCTAATGGTGGCATTCCCGGTGATTATAAGAGCAGAACACCCAGAATTAATCAAATCTATTTGAACATCTGTCCTGTCGCCAAGAATAACGACATCTCCTGCCCGGACTCTATTTAAAATCGTCGATTTCTGCATTGCTGCAATGAATATTCTGCCATTTAGTTTATCAATGCCTTTGGGATTGGTAATCACTTTTGCGTCCAGGGTATCAACCAAAATATTCAGGTCAATGGGGGTCGTTGATAAGTCACCGAAGCCCATGGTACTAATATAGTGTTCAGCAATGTCTTTCAGACCAATAATTCCTGATAGCTTTCGGCTGGCGTCTACGATCGGTACCGTGCGGATACCCTTTTCCTTCATTAAAGATGCTACATCCTTAAGGGAATCGTAAGGTGAGGCAACAATGGGTTTCTTCAATTCCATATCACTGGCAGTCGGTGCGAGACTTTCTATTTCTATCGGTGGCTCGAAACCGAATTTTTCAAGAGCAAATTTTGTTTCGCTATTTAATTCCCCCGCCCTTGCTGGAATATACAGGTGTCTCTTGTCAACAATATTTTTGAAGTATGCATATCCGATAGCGGAGCATACGGAATCGCAATCGGGATTTTTGTGTCCAATAATAAATATCTGCGTCTGCTTCATCTCTTTTCCCACTTATACAAATCCAGAACTTGAGAAAGTGTCCTACCTTTCTTTATCTCTGCCCGTACCCTTTCCTCGTTCTTCCATACCTCTTTCGCACGTCTTGCAATTTCATACGCATGTTCTTTTGGAACGACCACAACACCGTTGTCATCTCCGATGATCCAATCCCCGGGTTTCACTTCCTGCCCGCCGCACTTTATCTCTGCATTTAGTTCGCCAAAACCTTTTGGCTCTCCCGCATTTGGCACCACGAATTTAGCAAAAACAGGAAATCTCAATCTCCTTATCTCCTCTACATCTCGCACCGCACCGTCTATAACGATACCTGCAATTCCTTTCTGCTTACAACTCCATGATGCGAGTTCACCCCAGGGTGCAACGTCCTTCGAGCCTGCATAAACCACGATTACATCCCCTTCCTTTGCTACATCTGTCGCCTCTACCGGCTTTGCCCAGTCGCCTTCAAACGTTTGCACGGTTACCGCCTTACCCACGAGCTTTATATCCTCAAATAGCGGTTTTATATCTCGCATCACACCTTTACGATGCATTGCATCTGATATGTTCGGTGTGGACACCTGCATAAACAACTCGAAAATCTGTTCATCCAGTGTTCTCTTTCCCTTTCTTTCTCCCTTCTCCTTTTCCTCCGTCATTCTCAAATCCATGCTTTTTCTTATCTTTATTGTTGATTCGCGCACCTTCGC
The DNA here is from genome assembly GCA_003601795.1 of Candidatus Methanophagales archaeon. GTDB lineage: Archaea > Halobacteriota > Syntropharchaeia > Alkanophagales > Methanospirareceae > QEXZ01. Next base: position 2,046 of record PIXU01000183.1, on the reverse strand, counting down.
AGACCTCGTTATGTTACCACCCACAATAACAATCTCCGCACCCAGATTCACCGCTTCTGATGCCATTTCTGCATCCACACCACCCGCTACTGCTAATGGCGTATCTATCGTCGCAGATACTTTTTCCAAGAGATCCAGCGTGTTCATACCCCGCATCTGCTGGTCTATTCCCACATGCACACAGACGTAATCCACACTCAGCTCTTCCATTTCTTCTGCTCGCCTCACCGGTTCCTCTACGTTCATTATATCCACCATAATCGCTACGCCGTACTTACGAGCAGATTTTACCGCTTCTTCTATCACGGCGTTATCAGCAACTGCAAGTATAGAGACCACAGATGCACCGGACTTCGCCGCCATCTCCACTTCTATTGCACCGGTATCCATCGTTTTCATATCTGCGACTATTTTCACGCCAGGAAAAACCTCTTTCAGCGTTCTTATTGCATTCATGCCTTCGCTTTTTATTAATGGCGTCCCAGCCTCTAACCAGTCAGCACCACCTTCTAAACTCTCTTTTCCTATTTCTATCGCTCTTTCCAGTTCGAGCACATCAAGAGCAACTTGCAGTATTCCTCTCTCCTTCTTTTTTTCCATATTCGCTATTCTTCAATCCCCATTACCAGGATTTTTGACTTTCGCTTTACAACTTCATCCGTCCTACATCCACATACCTAATAATACACCCTTCCCCTACTTTTTCTCTAAATGAAAATATCATCCGCTTCTTCACACCATGCGCCAGCCTTATCGCCCTTGATAATTCAGACATTGAAAAAACATGCGCTTCGGGCAGCACATGAATTAAATATAAAGAATGCTTTTGTTGTCTTGCTTTGTACACCCTGAAATGTGAACCGAACTTAAAACCAGTTTTTACGATCAGTCCCTTTTCCCTTAAATCCTCGTACACTGCGTATTTATCCATAAAATCGCTTTCGATTGAGCTTGCATAATCAAGGAACTGTTCAAAAATCACTTCTATCTCCAGCAGACTTTTCTTCATTAAATAAGCAGCTTCAACCAGAGAAAGAAGCAGTCGCTTCTCCTTTGTTAACTTACCATAAAAATCGTTTCTGTGGAGATTCTCAGCTAAATTTGTATCCCACAAGATGACCTTATCGCCCAACAAGGTCGCTTGCGCTTTTTCCTCTTTCTTCTTTTTCTTCAGCTCCATAAACTCAAACCTTGCTTCTTTTACCTCATAATAAGTAACGTCACTTTCTTCATCCACAACAGCAATAATTGGCTCTTTTCTCATGTTACGAGCCAAAATAAGTAAGGTATCCAATTCCTTCAACGGATAGAGATCTCTTTCAGATAAAATGCGGATGAAATACTTAGCAGGCTTCTCTCCAGGCTTGACTCCACGAGGATAAAGCCAAAAATCAACTCCTCCGGGCTGTACCGCATAACCTCGCTCCCTCAAATCCCTGTAAACGATATACCGCCACCCGAACTTTGGTGAGATGTCCAACGCATGCTTCAAAAAATCTTTGAAATTTAACTTTTTTTCTCCTTGTTCTCGTTGCTCCTTTATCTCTATCTTCCCCGTTTCAAGCAAAAACCCCGCTTCTTCCAGCGATAGCTCTAACCCCCCTTTTTTCCTTCCGTACCCTTTACCAAGGATGTCTGCTTCTGGCTCCGCTACCATGACCTTTTCGCCTGAAAGTTCTCCTTGCATCATATTTCTCTTTTATAATCCTTTTTTGGTAAAGTTTTTTGCTTGCAAAAAACTTTTAAGCATTTCTGCTATTATGTCCAAAACCGATAGTCTTGTGATAAAAGCATTTTTCTCATTGTCGCCAATGAGGAACTCGTTCAGAAGCGAAGCTATCTCTTCTCCTTCTTCATCTGTTTTCAAAAGTGCAATGAGCTTCTCTATATTACCGTTACTCAATGGGAATCACCTCAACGGATTTTATTTCTTTTTCTAAGTTCATTTTCCAAAGTTTTAAGAAAATTTTCGATTGTTACCGGCTTGTCCGTTTCACCCACTTAAACGTTTTAGCAGTTTTTAATACATCACTCGTGAATTTGCTA
>PIXU01000182.1 GCA_003601795.1 Candidatus Methanophagales archaeon | reverse complement strand
CCGATCTCTTTCTCTTCGCTTCCAAAAATTCAATGAAATCAATAACCTCTTTAAGGGTATCCTCTGGCAGCGATTTTATCCTTTCTACGATATATTCCCTCTCTAACATTTTTATCACCCTAATATCGATTTGCCCGATGCTTAAATAAACTTCCTATTTCAGGAATTTATCCCTTTTCTGGACTATTATCTACTATAGTTATAGACAGATGAAACCGTGCATATCAGGGACACATCTTTTAAGCACTTCATTCGCTCTCCTGCTCATAGATGCCACGAAACCGTTGAAGGAGCGCACTAACGCAGTTCGGTTTAGCCAGCAGTAATTGACCGATAGTGTTCCTTTTGCCCATCTGATCCACGATTCCGCGGCGTTCATTTCGGGGCTGTATGGTGGTAGCCTGTGTTCATGAATACGATTTTGGTCGAGTGCGGCTCTCACATCGCGACCACTATGGAAGCGTGCTCTGTCCCGGACGATATCTATTCTCCATCCTTTAATTTCTCAATTTATCCAGAAAATGTGCCGTTTTTTCCCGATTGAACCAATCAGTCATCATAGTAATAACCTTCCCCATAGGTCGTGCGGTGTAAAATAGGATCTTCTCTTGCTTGTAGATTCTACCTCAGCACCAATCGGAGACCAAATACGCCCGAGTGAGGCATCACACCATATCTGACTTCATCCACGTATACAGTTACACTCCGTGGAGAACGGTTCTTTTCGAGCTCTTGTAGATCTTTTGCGAATCTTTTCTGCTCTTCAGGGTCTGCCTTTTTAAACTTCTTCCTCGCCCTTTTCAGCTTGAAGCCGAGTCTGTGGAGGTATCGAATAGCCGTTCTGATGGATATTTCCTTACCAAAGCGCTCATATACGAAGTCTGCCACGAGACGACCAGTCCATCTCCCATTTTTGAATCCTCCCTCCCTCGGTGACTTTTTAACCGCGTTACGCAACTGCTCCAGTTCTTCTTCAGACGGGATCGTGCCAGGATTCCCTTTCCAATTCGGTTCAATTCCGTCCAAGCCCTGGGCATTAAATTTATGCCCAGGCTTCTACGGTTCTCCGGCTCCTACCCAACTTCTTAGCGACCTTAATTGCGGGTTCACCAAGGGCAATTAAGGCGAGTGCCAGGTATCGCTCCCGGAGTCGCTTATGAGGTATCTCCCGTCTAAATAAGGACTCCGCAGTCTCCTCCCATTTTGGTTCTATCCTCAACATTTTTCATCACTTATTGTCTTGCTCTCATCACATAAAAATGTGCATCTTCAACTGGCAAATACTATTGTTATTTCGTCTACCTTTGAATTTTATTGCAAGAGGTGGATCAGTAAGAACTAAGTTAAATCAGGAATATCTTTCATCAATTCCAATGAATCTCCACTTCAAATTTGCCAATTTTATTATTCATGAAGTTACCTCTATTCATTCTTTCTTTTTGGCTCTACTTCGATAATGAAACATATCTCAGACCCTTTTGTAACCACCCCGGGACTTCGCAAGTGCAATAAGCCTGCGATAGCAGCGCTCACTACCCAGCGTTTGTGAATCCCCGATCAGTATTAACTTCCGCTTCGCACGCGTTATAGAGACATTCAAGCGTCTGAGGTCGCCAAGGAATCCTATATCTCCGGATTTGTTACTTCGCACAAAGGATACTATCACCACCTCCTTCTCCCTGCCCTGGAACCCATCAACCGTCTTTATCTCCAGCCCCTCCACCCGTAGCATCATCCTGATGAGCGCAACCTGGTCATCATAGGGCGAGATGACCGCTATGTCCTCCGCTCTCGCACCGGCATCTAATAGCCTTTCAACGATGAATTTGACTAATCTCGCTTCACCTTCGTTCTCCCTTGAAGTTGAGCCCCGTCTCATCCTCTCCTCGAATCCTGCACTATATGCGGTATCTATGAATACAAATGGCTTTTCTGCCAGTATGAACTCCAATTTGGTGATGGATGGCACCAGATCAGCAATGGTTTGCCTCCTCACACGCTCATCCGCCCTCAATCTGCCCTCGTAGAACTCGTTATTTGGAAATTCCGCTATCTCCTCGTTCATTCTGTACTGAACCTCAAGCATGACCCTTATCTTATCGCCGTATAGAGCGAGAAGTCGCTCGAACATGCTCCTGCTCAGACCACCTCGCATCGCTTCCTCATTCAGTACCGTGGGTGGCAATTGCTTGTGGTCACCTGCCATGATGAACCTCTTCGCCTTGAGCACGGGGATAAGCGAAGAAGGCTCCGTGGACTGCGTCGCCTCGTCAATAACCGCGAAGTCGAACTTCTCGCCCCCGAGCAGCTCCGAACCCGCTGTGCTGTTCGTTACGCATATCACCGCTGCATTCCTCAAAATCCGCTTCACCGCCTTATCCTCAAGTGCACGTGCATCACTGAACAGTGCATCCACGTTCTTCTTCAGCTCAATCCATCGTTTCATACCCTCTATCTTCTTCTTCGGTATACCCCTCGTCGTCTTCCCCTCATTCGCAAGTCTCAGTATCGCATCGTCACTTAACCCGCGTCTCCACCGCATTGCAGGAAATGTGAACCTCTCCATTCGCTCTTTAATTGCATAAGCCTTCTCTCTGAGCTCCTGCGCCTTCTTGTAGTCCGGATCGTCCTGAACCAGATAATCTATGCTTCTACGCCTCAAAGCCGGTATTACACGTGCTGGATGTCCTATTCGCACCACATCCAGCCCTGCCTTGTCCAGCCGCTCAACCAGATTATCCACCGCTATATTCGAGTCCGCCGTTGCCAGAACCCTGTAACCGCGACTCACAAGTTGTGATATGACCTCAACGCAGGTGATTGTCTTACCCGTGCCGGGTGGACCATGGATGAGGAAGAAATCGCGGGCTGCTAAGCTCTTACGCACCGCTTCACGCTGGCTATTGTTCAGTGACTCATTAAAGAATTCTAATTCATCACCATCGCCGGCATTGAATTCCGGCTCAGTTTTTCCCAGCAACTTCGCTCTTCGCCACTCTGGCAGCCTTTTAAATGCCTTAAGTGCATCTTTCATCCGCTGAAATGTGACATCATTAACAAACAGGTCTATTCTGACGTCTTTACGAAATACAAATCCAGGCGGTGCATCGTCAAAAGCCACCACAATCGAATACGATGTCTTCTCCGCCACCGTGCCCGTTGGATTACCCTCATCCCAGGGCGCTGTGCCCGGCTTACTCACCAGTACGAGGTCGCCCACCTCTATCTCACTCTCCGGTAATTTCGTTCCATCCTGCTTCGTGAATCTTACCATGTGCTTACCACCCAGACCCAGACCCTGCGATTTGCCCCGCATCTTGATGAACGCTCTGCCCTTCTCCTCGCGCTGCCGCCCGCTGAGCCTCTTCATCTCTTCCTCATGCAGCCGCATCTGTTCCTCTCGCTCCAGCTCCACAAGTGCACTGAAGTGCCCGATGTATTCCTCTTCTTTCATCTTCGAGAGAAGTAGTCATTCACCAATAATAGACCCGCCGCTTTATATAGGATAAGAAGGGAAGTTAACCAGACAGTTCCCACATTATTGCATTTGCCTATTTTTGGGATTCAAAAAACTGCGTTTGTAAAAATTAAATATCAAATATTTATTAATTGACCTATATAATCTCTGGTGGTATGCACGGGATAGTGGAAAGGAGATGAATAAGATGGAAGATGAGTCGTTAAAAGCGACGCTGGATGCGGATAGCTATCAGAAGTTGAAGAAGATAGACAACCCCGAGCTCATACGCTTTATTACACGCTACAGGGAACTTTGCAGTCCGGATGATGTATTTGTGTGCACGGGTTCGCGCGAGGATG
>PIXU01000181.1 GCA_003601795.1 Candidatus Methanophagales archaeon | reverse complement strand
GCATCTATGGCTGGTTCAGACCTTATGCGGGAATAATAGAACCGACAGTGGAAAGAATAGGACATCTTGCCGAAGTGTGGAAGAGGTTTCTTAAGGTTCTGGATCCGAACGAGATAATGAACCGCGGAAAGCTATTCTAAAAACTTCTCGATTTTGGTAGGGCTTTATATTTATATGTGCTCATAACTCATGGATAGATAAAGTGAGAAAAAATGGGCAAGAAAATCTTCGCACTTGTAATTGTTCTCCTGATTGCTTCTATCGTTGCGAACATATACTTCATTTCTCACCAGAGCAAACTAAACCTTTCAGAAGTTCAAATGCGGATTAATGCGCTCGAAGAGGCGAATGCAAACTTGAATGAAGAACTTTACCTAACCAACCTATCACTACAGCAAGCAAGGACACAGCTCGATTTGTACAGAAAGCAACTGGCAGAGCTTAAAAGCCAGATAAACACAAGTTTCGTTGCGGGTACGGAGGGCAGAGCCCAGCTCGACGCACCGGCGGTGATACAGCGGGTGGAATACACAGGAAAATTTCCCTTTTACTCACGCAGGATTGTACAAGAGGGAACCATGATGCAGGTCTCTGTTGATATTAAACACGGATATGGGCGTGTTCTTGTGGAAACGACACCACTGATGGGTGTTGTCTTCCAGGATGCAGCAAATACCGCAGTTATGGCTGCTGAGAATTACACCGGATGCGACCTCTCCGGAAGCGATGTTATCTTCAGTGTTGAAGCATTATCAGAAGTTCCCGCAGTTGATGGACCCAGTGCTGGCGCCCTGATGACAACACTTATTATTGCGGCACTGGAAAATATAACGCTCCCCGATGATGTGACCATGACAGGTACAATCAGTTCAGATGGGCATATTGGGGAGATTGGAGGCGTTATGGAGAAGGCAGAGGCGGCGAAAAAGGATAATAAGCGTATTTTTATCCTCCCACGGGAAAACAACCGGCTTGTGAGGTATGAAGAAGTGAGAAAACAGTACGGCGGTCTAACCATAATTAAGCAAAATCCTGTCATCGAAGATACAAAAGAATACATCGAGAAGCATATTGGAATTCATGTAGAATATGTGGATTCAATTAAAGATGTAATGAACATCATCTGTTAGCCCGCCTTTTACCAATTGACCACCATAAGTTAAATAATGAAAAAGTCTTTATTTAAATGCAGTAAAGGAAAATGCCAGAATCCCGCTATAATTCATCAGAAATACTCGGGACTGCACTTATGCGAGCCACATTTTATCGAAGACGTGGAAAGGAAGGTAAAAAAAGAGATAAGAAAGCAGTGGCTAATAGAGCGTGGGGATACAATTGCAGTGGCAATGAGCGGTGGAAAGGACAGCTCATCTCTTTTATACTTGCTAAAGAAGATTTTTCATTCGCGCACCGATTTAGAATTCATTTCGATTGCAGTGGATGAAGGAATAAAAGGATTTCGGTCGGTAACGCTAAGAAATGCGGAAAAGATTGCAAAGGACTTGGGAGTAGAGCTCTTTTCCTTTTCCTTCAAAAAGGAATTTGGATTTACGTTGGATGAAATTGCAGCGAAAGGCTTTGAACAGGCACCTTGCACCTTTTGTGGTGTTCTGAGAAGGAAGGTAATAGACAGAAAAGCAAAGGAATTGGGTGCCACAAAGGTTGCAACCGCGCATAATCTGGATGACGAAGTTCAAACCATTTTAATCAATTATATACGAGGGGATATAGCGCGGTTGAGTAGGCTGCGAGGGCGGAGAAACGAGTTTGTTCCGAGGATTAAGCCGTTAAGAGGAGTGCCAGAGAAGGAAGTTGCTTTGTATGCACTTGTAGCAGGAATACCGATAAGTACAGTTCAATGTCCTTATGTCAAACTATCTTTCCGGTTCACGGTGAAAAGAATGTTAAATGAGTTTGAAATGAAGCATCCAGGGACAAAATATTCTTTAATGCGAGGATATGAGAGGATGTCAGAATTTTTGCCAAAGGAAGGGAGAGAACTTTTGAAGTGTGAGCGGTGTGGGGAAGCATCGGCATCGATAATTTGCAAGGCTTGTGAGATAGTTGAACGAATGAGAGATGGGAAGAACTAAATTCCTTACAACAATGGCTGATTATTTATCCTTGACTTTATTACCTTCCCTTCAATCCCTAATTCGTTCCATGCTTCACGCAATCTCTCCTCTTTCTCCTCGTTTATCAACGCGACAAAAGAAGGGCCTGTTCCGGATAAGCTTACCCCCTTCACGCCGCATTCCAACGCCGTCAGCATCGGCTCAGGGTTAAAATTCAATGCCGCACAATACAAAAAACCATTTAACGTCATCGCCTCTTCAAATCTCTCCTCTAACGCAAATTCATACGCAATATTCACCCAGGGTGCTATCAGCTTCGACCTCTTCACATCGGTATCCGCAGTAAACGCTTTTTTCTGCGGAACGAGAACAAGAACTTCTGATTCCTTCTCCACCCTTTTTATCAACTCTCTCTTTTTATTATCTGTTATTACAACACCACCGAGCAAAGAAGCACATGCATCGTCAAAGGCTCCTGTTATTGATACACCAACGTCCAGAGCGGCATCTACCCCTATTCTAATCGCATCCATTGCATTCGCTTCTTCGCCTATTGCATCCAGTGTAGCAATCACAGTGGCATTTGCTGCTGCACTGCTGCTTTTTAACCCGCTTCCAGGCGGTATCTCACTCCTCGTGCGCACAGAACCACGCAAAGGTAAATCGAACTCCCTCAGCACTAACTCCACGCATCTCTCTATCAATCTTGTATCAGTATCAACACCTTCTATCTCTCCTTCTATACTCCGAAAATCGTCACCAAGTTCGACGATAGCATCAGTCCATAGGTCTATACCAAAAGCAGACCCTTTATAGGTTGCTATTGCATTTATTACCGTTCCAGCACCGCTTGCTTTTCCATGTCCCTTTGCGCCCATTCTCTCATCCACCTTTCTATCTCTTTTGCTGGATTTGATACGATAAATGTCACCCCCCTATAAGGCGACTCTATTGAGTATAACTTTATCGCCATTTTGTATTCTTCTGTCATCCCTTTTGTGTTCATTATCGTTGTGACAATTAAGGTATCATCGTTTACCTTTGTGCAGCAAATGGTATATTTGCTCGTGGAAAAGCGCATACTGACCTCTTCATCGTCACCCCTTCTTTTTTTCCTCTCCAAACATTTCCCTGAACGAATAACATTCACGATTATATTAGCCACAATTTCCCCTGATATTTTTCGATACCATGTCGGTCTTCTTTCAAACAATCTCTCTACTGCATGTCTGGTTATTATTACTTTTATTTTATTTGACATCTCTGCTTTGAAATTGAGGTAAAGTAAAATGTATTACTAATAGACGCAAAAGTATCGCAAATATCATTTTTTCCCCGATAGTTAAAAATCTTATGCAAGGATATATAAAACTTTCGTTTTGTTTGTTTGTATTATTATCTTTTTTAGCGTGTAAACTATTTTTTATAAATCGCTATATTCATGCCTTAATACTAAATTTATCGTGCAGATGACGAAGGAAGAATGAAAGAAAAAATGAAGATTTTGATTGTGGGGTTGAGAGAGAAGGACGCAGGGAAGACGACTCTTGCGCTTGCGTTACTGACTTACTTAAGGGAAAAGGGGTTTAATGCCTGTGGCTTCAAGCCCAGAGCCGGCAATAGCGTGTGGTATGATTACGATGTGGTGCATGAGGCTTTATCTCAGGGAAGACTCTACGGAAAGGATGCAAAACTTCTGACAACTGCTTCCGTTTTGGGCTCTGATGTGGGTGCCCTAAAGGAAGAATTTATCAACCCTTTCCACAGATTGTGGGCAGAACCCCCGCTCATCGATCCAATCACGCAAATTCCTTATTTTATCCTTGACCGTATCACGTTGTGGCGTAAAGAAGGTGTAAGGAATCTGGCGGTAGTGAACAAAACGCTGCCTGTTGAGTATAGGTGTAACGATGCTATTTTAGCAAATTTGCGTGCCAAAGCATCCAGGATTTACAATGTCAGGGATTTAGATACGTTGTATAGGCTAACCGAGAGATATTACGACCTCGCAGTTGAGCTGGTATATAAAGAGATGAATAAACAATATGAGTGTCTGGTCATTGAGAGTTATAGCGATATAGCTCTGCCCTGGAGAGGTCTAAAAGATTTGAATGCTGTTTTTGGTGTTAAACCCGGGCAGATATCGGTATACGAACCAGAGAAATATTTAACAGCGGTTCAGCTCTCTACTTCTACCTACGTACAGGAAGAGCTCGCAACGTCCAGAATTGTCGAATTGATAAGACCAATTAAAGAGATCAAGGTGCCTCCATTCAGGTCTGATGAGATGATGCATGGGTTAAAGGAAAAAATTTCAAAGTTATTGGAACTTTAAGCTTTCGTTCTTCTGCCTCATGGCGTATCTATCTTCCTGCATTTCACTCTTACCGAGTTCAAAGG
>PIXU01000180.1 GCA_003601795.1 Candidatus Methanophagales archaeon | reverse complement strand
ACAACAATGGGGATGGCTGGTGCAATAGCGGTGTTGTCTCAAAAGAAAACTTCTCGTTTCCCAACGGGTTTACAATGGAGTCCGGCATGTATTTGAATTTTTGAGTTGTGTAAACTGTTCCATCGCCGAAGTTCCATTCGTAGGAAACAATCGTGCCATCGGGGTCGTAAGAGGAGGAGGCGTTGAAGGTTATTGTTTCATCCACGGTCGCATTTTCCGGGGAATATATGAAGGATGCAAAAGGATGCTGGCTCGGTGCTTCCCCTCCTCCTGTGCCGGTTATGTTAAAAACGGCATAATATTCAGTATCGTTATAGAACGTAGTTGCGACTGTTATACCCTCTACTGTTTCACCAACGTTTATCAAAAAGTCTGCATTTTCCAAACTGACTTCACTTAGGTTTGTTGCATTCTTACAGATGTAAACTGCGCCTTTGCCGGTTGAAGGGATATAAAGAACCTTGGATTCTTCGATCTCGTCTGGCCAGGAAGGCATATAAATGATGGATTTTCTTTCTGTAAGATTAACGTCAGCGGTCAAATTCGAAAGGTTTATATCTCCTGTGGTGTTCTCGAAATGGATGTTAATTTCTGCGACTGGTTTTTCTTCTGAATGTTTGACATTGATGAGAGCTCTTTCTAGTGTATTCTGAGATATTTGAGTTAAGTCTTCCTGCGATCTTAACGAAATTATGGTTGTATCCGCTGCAGCTTCAACTATGTGTGGTAATGGAAATTGATCACTTACATTTACTACACATGTTATATTCTCACTCCACCCGGAATAATCGGTTATTGTTAAGGATACTGTGTAGGTGCCGTTTGATGTATAAATATGAGTTGGATTTTGCTCAGTGCTCGGCTTATTACCGTCTCCAAAGTCCCAGTGATACGATGAAATTTCTCTATTTGTGAAGGCATGAGCCTTAAAATGCTGTAGCCAATCAGGTAAGGCGAGGACAGGGGAGTGAGTGATTTTGGGATTCAATGCAGGGAATACTCCTTCGATTGTCTTGTAGTCTATGTCTTCCCCTGATACATTAACTATCCTGATGATACCTTTCGATTCTGCTCCTCTTCCGTTAGATGCCACCATTACGGCTTCGGTTGTTATCACTGATATGTTGGCTGGGGTTTTTGGATAGTCTATATTTGGATACTCTATATTTGCATTTTCAGGCCACCTCCCCCACAATTCCTCAAAACTATGGACATGCCCCGCGAAATTTGCTAATACATTTGCACCACTATCCCCAATGGTTCTATTGAGATCGTCCATTTCAAATAGTGAAAAGGCGAGGATTAAACTCTGAATAAATGGATGATGCGAAACTATGATTGCAAGTTCTCCTTCTTCTAAATTTTCAGTAAGCCATTCAAGAGTTTTTGGAAATAACTCAGCATCGGCACCTACGCCTCTGGCACCTACTATTCTAAAGTCGGTGGGTTCTCTCGTCACACAATCAAGTATAATGAATTTTACCCCTTTATAAGTAAAAGCATAGTTCTGCAAATCTGAAGGTTCTGGGTCTGGTTGCTTATGCAAGGTAAAATCAGGCTCCTCCTTCTTAAGTTCTTCCTCAAATTCCTCGAATTGATCCGCAAAAACAGGCTCAAAATATCTTATCAGTTCCATCTCTTCTTTCTTGCCATCTTCTCTCTCATAATACGGCCAGACATCATGGTTCCCTATCACTGGCACATAAGGAACGTCAAGCCCGTCCAAAATGCCCTTTGCCTTTTTAAGTTCTGAATACTCACCGCTATCGCTAATATCCCCAAGAACTATCACGAATTTGATATTATATTTGCTCTTGTTATCATTTATCCATTCAACTACCTTTTTCAATCTCTCTGTGAGGTAATAATCTTGACCTTCTCCCTTTTGATCCTCAATACCTGTTCCTTTTCCACCATAATCGGGATACCCTCTTCCAATATGCAAGTCCGTTATGATTGCGAAAGACCAATTTGCAACATAAATACCAGCATGGCAATAGGCAGTGTTGCCATTGCTGTCCATCACTTCAGCCCATACTTCTTTTTCACCTGGCGTGGCAAAAGTCCATGTCTTCGTCTTGTTTGAAGCATACCATTTTCCAGTCCAGTCTTCTTTATCTTCATCCCAGTCATACCAGTCAGTCCATGTGAATCCTTCATCCACCTTACCATTCTGCGATTCATCACTCAGAAATCTGACTTTCTTTATATCTCCACTGTAATCTGTTATAACGATGTTGAACCATTCTCCAATTCCTATCTTATCTATTTTAGCGCCATCTTTTTGAAGTTCTATATTACATGTTGGTCTTTTTTTAGACTCAGTCGAGATCCATCCACGAGTTATATATTCCCCCGCCGGCAACACAGTTGGATGCCACATTGTCAAACCTTTTCTTCCAATCATAAGCCCCATGTGAGCTGGGGTGTATTGTACAACCGCTGCAAGTGAAGATGGGTTACCTTCATTATCATATCCTGATGTATAATCAACTCTAAATATCAAAGTAACATTGCTTCCTGACTCTGTTTTAGAAATCCAGTCTCCATTTTCCAATGTATGAGATGTATCAACATCACCAAAACCCGAAGGATTTGTTAAGTTCCATGAAAATAACGTTCCATTATCATAAATTTTAACATAACTTTTTCCGTCTGCTTTGAACTCACCGAAGTGTATCCCTATATTTCCATCTTCCCTCAAGCACTCATCTGTCGCTACTGGATTTGGAACACTTGCTGTTTTGTTGATATATATTGATCCATTTGGATAGATGGTGAAAGAATAGTGGGCTTTTATTTTATCGTCATCTGTGCTGCTATTTACTGATAGTATCAAGGTTTCTCCTTTTGTCTTAATAGTTGGATTGGATTGGACTGGATAATGACTTGGTCCATTATACATTTCTCGATAGTGGGCTTCAAGATTCGCCCAATACTTCTCGGACTTGTTGTAAATACATATATTTTTCATTCCTGCATCGAACTTTGCGATCAATTCTCTCGACTTATAGATATCTATGGTATCCCCGCTTTCTACCCCTTTTGGAGTTGTAATGTTCATAACCGTAACTCTTCTTTTTAACCCATAATCATCTCTGTTACGCCAAAAATTGGCGTGTTTATAGCCATAAATCACGCCGAAAGCATAATATTGCCAATTTTTCTTAATTTTATCTCCCGCTGCAAGGCTTCTACCAAAACCAGGTAAATTAAACCGGGTAAAAACCGTAAATCATTTAAATACATAACCCATATATTTTAATCCATATGAGAAATATCCCACCAAAGGTCCTGAAGACATTCGAACGCATGAAGAAGACTTATTCGGTGTTCCAAAGGATAAAAGAATATCAGATGGTGTTTATAGGGGAATTATCAAATTTGGTTCATTGAGTGGATACGGTAGCTTACCCATACCTCTCGATGTTGAGAAGATACCGATGCATTTAGCTGTTTTTGGAGTAACAGGAAGTGGAAAATCATTTAATACGGGATATCTAATTGAAAAACTTGTGAATATACCAAAGAACGATTCTGAGCATGTATCATATCCAATGATAATTATTGATGCACATGGTGATTACTTAGACTACGTGAATTATGTAGACGAAAATGGGCTGGAAAATTTGGATTGGATAAAGTCTGGTTGGATCCAAAGATACGTTTTTCCCAACATTTACATAAAACCAGAATTTAGAAGAAGTGAACTTGTAAAACCGATAGGTATCAATCTTGACTTGCTTAATTACACAGAGTTGGCAGAAATTATAGTAACATATTTTAAGGGAACTACTGAGGGGGCGGAACAACAAATCAGTGGGTTGATTAGAGTTTTCGAATTGATTCGTGAAGCAGGATATTCGTCTTTGCACGATCTATTCTATAGAGATAAGGATATCTTGTCAGAGTATGTAGACAGATTACAAAATGAAGGATTTTTTGCATCTACTATTAGAGCCATAAATAATCAATTGAATGAATTTTATAATTTAGAGGATAAATACAAATTGTTGTCTATAGATTCGCCATTAAAAAGTGATAAATTTGTAGATGATATTACAAATAACAGAGGTATAGCAATAATTGATTTTTCAGCTGAAGGTGCACCAGGTGTAGATTTAAAGACGAAACAGCTTGTAATGACTTATCTCGCTACAATTTTATTTAACAAATTCACAGAATACAAGCTGAACGGAATTCAGAGGTACTTATTATTTATTATTGAGGAAGCTCAGAATTTCTGCCCAGATAGATCTTACCCAATTGCTTCAAGTTTAGCTCATTCAAAGCTCTCTGCAATAGCTACGCAAGGCAGAAAATTCGGTTTATCACTATGTCTGATTTCTCAAAGACCCTCTTTTGTTGATAGAATAGTCCTTTCGATGTGTAATACTTTCTTAATTCATAGAGTTTCCCCAGAGGATGTTAGTTTTGTGAAGAGTGTAACCGGTGGTTTGCCTCAATCACTTGCTGCAAGGCTTACAACTTTGGACACGGGCGAGGTAATCGTAACTGGGCAAATGGTTACGGTACCATTCCCCTTAGTAGTAAAGATCCCCAAAGAAGAGAGAAAAGTTAAACCAACAATTGGTGAAACTAATGTTGTAGATAACCTATAAGGTGATACTTATGGAAACAACAAAGATTTTTAATAAGCTACCAAGCGATGCGGGTGTTGTTTTTGAGGGATTTGAAAGAATTACAATTAAAAGCAGATTGGATGTTAAAAAGAAGCTTGAGGAATTTATAGACATTGTAAAGTCTGAGAGAAAACCTACAATGAGAGTCATCGTTGGAGAATGGGGCGAAGGAAAAACAGATGCGTTTAAGAGATATATTGAACCTATAACTAAGGAAATTGGTTATGATGCATTTTTTGTTTCAGCATCAACCCTTTCTAATTCCTTTGAATTGCCAGATGTAAAAAAGCTGGTAAATGCAACACCATCTTCTTCTCTTCAGTTCTTAGTTGCCTTGTTTGCAAGCATCAAAGCTGAATCTCAAATATCAGCCGTAACAGATCCAGCTAATTTTTTTGACCCAAATGAGTTCGTTGAGGATT
>PIXU01000179.1 GCA_003601795.1 Candidatus Methanophagales archaeon | reverse complement strand
TCAGGCGGCAGCAAGAACTTGGTATTCTTCTTATCCCGCGCCTGGTCATAATAGCCATCGAAATGAACAGTATGCCCTTCAATGGCAAGTTCCTTCTCTTCTCCACTCCTTATCGCCTCAGCTCTGATATACTGCACATCCTCGCGCGAACCCGTGCACACAAATACATCATCCGGACTGCAAAGTTCCTTGTAGCGTGTAATAAAGCGTATGAGCTCGGGGTTGTCTATTTTCTTCAGCTTCTGATAACTATCCACATCCAGCGTCGCTTTTAACGACTCATCTTCCATCTTCTTCATCTCCCTTTCCCTATCCTGTACCTACCACCAGAAGTTATATAGGTCAATTAATAAATATTTGATATTTATTTTTTACAAATGCCAGTTTTGAATCCTAAAAATAAGCAAATGCAAGATTCGCCCCGGCGTCCATCCATTCCATTCGTTTATTTCTTTATTACAGGCGATAATAGTGTTTCTACACACCTTTAAAATTCCGTTCACGGCGATTGAAGTACAGGAACAGGCACAGAACCGATACAGCAGGTAATGCAACGGTAGCGAATTTGGGAATTGCCACGTTATTTCTCATACACGACGCAAAATCATATCCTGCACTACCGTTATTAGTGGTTGCCGCATTGTCATATACCCTCACTTCCAGTCCTTCGGCTGCTTTTGTTCCTTTTACCGATAGCGTGAATGTAAATGTATAATTATCATTATCTGGAGACGTTGCATTCCCTACCAGTGCCATCATCACCACCAGCATTATTATCGTCATCGCCGCAATCATAATTCTAATTCCTATCCTCATCTTCATCTTCTTCCGTTCACTCCCTGACTTTTTAGTTCCCTTTCCCTTTCTCCCCCTCATCATCCCTCATCCCCTCACGTATAAAAAGGATGCGGGGTCATCACATATAAATTTTCTGGTTTCTTTTCCGCTATGCTCGATTCCTGTTCTTTTAATTCAAATTTACGACTGCCAGGTTGTCCTGTTCATAAATATGTTCAAAACTGTTCATAGAATGCGAAATAAAATTATCGTATATACTAAAGAAAAGTATAACCAATGGAAAGAGATATATAATCTACTCTTACCTGTGTCCCTTACCCCAGGTTCTTATACCTTTTTATACTCCCTTTTACTACGTGATTAAGGAGGGGAACGGAGCCGCGCTGGGGGAGGTAGTATCTTCCTCTTATAAAGTTTCTCTCACAAAAAGTAAAAAGTTGTTTAGGAGGAGATAAGGAAAAAATGGCAAAAGCGAAAGTTATAACGGCTTTGGCGCTGACAACGGTGATGCTTGTGGTGATGACAGGGCTTGCGGCGGCAGATGAGGAAGAACTCCAGTCTTGCGATGTAAACGGAAATCCTAAGGATGTGTTCGGCCCCAATGACAGAATATATGTGACAGATAAGTCTGGTGTTCCGCTTGCTGAGCATGCTCCAACTGGTAAAATTTGGATTGTAGAGAACCTAAACTGGGGTCCTGACAAGAACGGACTTAATCTAAGTGAGTATAGCTACCATATGGATGCTGGTACCACTTATCCTGACGTTTATGTGAGTGGGGTTGGCGTGAACTCGAGCGGGAAGTTCAATGGAACACATGCAACAAATGGCATAGTGGACATTTGCGCTGTCTCGGATTTATCCGGGAAGTATCCAGACAGCTATGATATTATCTATGATGCTGATGGTGATGGATACTACAATTGTACTGCTGCAAATTGTCCAGATAAAGTAGACAAGCTAACGTGCCAGGGAATTACAACAGTTCCAGAATTCGCAACGATAGCCATTCCAGCCGTAGCGATACTTGGGCTGTTCCTGTTCTACAACTACCGTAAGCGCAAAGAAGAGTGATTTAAAAGATATAGAGAGGGTCGGTTTCTTTTTTTTTCGATCCTGTAGTTTTTATTTTTTAATAAAAATACGCGTTTTGGTCCGGCGTGTATTGAAAAAGGGTGAAAAAAGGTAGAGGAGTGGAAAAAAATGAAGATAAAAACAATAGAAGTATTGTTGGTAGCGGGACTGGTAGTGCTTGCGGCAATGGTAGTGTTTACAACGCCAGCAATAGCATATACGGACGAAGAATTTGAAAATGCTCCTCTTATAGATGAGTTGGAACCAGCGGATCAGTATCCCAACCCACCTGAAGGGCAGACTCGAGATGACCCTAGGTGGTATGGAAATATTACCAATGCTAACACAGGAGACCCAATGTCAGGGCTTACAGTAAAGTTATATAAAGATGTGTGGGTGAAGATTCCTGGTCAAGGATGGAAAAAGTTTTTAAGACACGTTGGTTCAGATACAACAGATAGGAACGGTTATTATTCAATAACTAGTCGTTTGGTTTATCCAGAAGGTCAATATTATTTGAGAATATCTGATGGGAGCACAACGGAAACATATCCCAGATATCTCTATTGGAGACTGCGGCGTAATGATTATATATGGGTAGGCAGTCCTGAGTACATATGGACATATCAGTGGGATCAAACTACAGAAATCCCCGAATTCGCAACAATAGCGATTCCAGCCGTAGCGGTGCTTGGGCTGTTCCTGTTCTACAACTACCGTAAGCGCAAAGAAGAGTAATTCTTTTTTCTCGACCCTAATTTTTATTTAAAAACAGACCATGAAAAAGCTAAGAGCAGGTGTAATTGGCGCAGGAGCAATGGGCAAGCACCATGCGAGGATTTATAGTGAGATGCAAGGAGCTGAGCTGGTCGGCGTTGCGGACGTTGACGAGCGAACATCAAGCGAAGTCGCCGCAGAATACAAACAGAAGCGTTCACCGACTGCGAGCGCTTGCTGAAGAACGATTTAGATGCTGTCAGCATCGCCGTCCCCACAACTCTGCATAAAGACATTGCACTCAAAGCTGCGAATTACGGCGTGCACATGCTCGTGGAGAAGCCTATAGCCGAGTCCTTGAAGAGCGCCGACGCGATAATAGATGCCGCGAGACGTGAAAAACTCAAATTAATGGTGGGGCATATAGAACGCTTCAATCCCGCGATCTTGAAGCTCAAGGAGCTCATCTCTGCCGGTGAGCTCGGGGAGATTATTTCTATATCATGCAGACGCGTGGGTCCTTTTCCACCGAGAATAAGAGATGTCGGTATAATAATAGATTTAGCGGTTCATGACATAGACGCTATCTCGTATCTGTATGGAAAAAGAGCGCTGAATGTGTATTCGATTGCTGGCAACAGCTTCCATACCAAAGAGGACCATGCTTCCATCCTGTTACAATACGAGGATAACAAATCAGGGATGGTGGAGACGAACTGGTTAACACCACATAAAATAAGAAAACTTACAATTACGGCGACCGGAGGAGTAGCACATGCAGATTATCTGGAGCAAAGCCTTGAGATATGGGAAGGAGAGGATGTAAGGGAAGTGGAGATAGAAAAGCGTGAGCCTTTAAAGAACGAGCTCGAGTATTTTATGCATGCCGTAGTGAATGGTGAAGAGCCAAGCCCTTCGGGAGAAGAAGGGGAATATGCGCTCTATGTTGCTATCTCTGCGATAGAATCGTACGAAAGGGGTGAAAATATACGTTTGAATTTGAATTGAATAATGAATAAATAAGCCTTTACGGGTACGGGAAATTCGGAATCCTGACAGGTTAAATTGCGATATTGGGAATTTAAGCAGTTGAAGCAGTTGTTGAAATAAATAAAATAAGATGTGAAAAAAAGAAAATAGCACATAACGTATTAGCATTCACTGTGCCTGCCTGTCCCTGCAAACTACCATGCATAGCGCCCTTTTTCTTTTTACTTCTCCCTCCTTAGCACAACATAGCACACAAGCATGACCAAGCCGGAAGCGAACAATATTAGCGTGCTCATTTCCGGTATCGGCAGTACGGGCTCAGTGCCTGTGTTTTGCGGATTCGGTGCAGTTTGAACGAAGAAATCAGCACTGTTGTTATTGGTGTCCCATGCGGGACCGTGTACTCCATCCTCATTTATAGTGTCACTGACTTTCCTTTGCAGACT
>PIXU01000178.1 GCA_003601795.1 Candidatus Methanophagales archaeon | reverse complement strand
CGGACAGGCAACTGTTTATCAATGACTTGAATACAGGTTATGGGCTATCCCTGGTGGAAGCAGATGCGTTATACGATAGAATCACGCTATTTAACAGGGATTACTACAAGGGAATCTTATCCGCTCTTGACAGCGTGCAGAGAGCGAAGGATACAAAGATAGACTCCTCTATAAAATTTTCGATTTATCTCTTGAGAACCACTTGATATTGAGCAATTACGAATTGTCAGTGGAAGAGACAGAGAATGTTAATTAGGTATTGGGACGATAGGATAGGTATAGTATGGGTCATATGGCACGGCACTATTTCCATTTTTTCATTGCTCAAACTCTCTTTTGTAACGAGAGTTTATTATTTTGCCTCCTCCGCTCCATTAAATAGCCAGTACAGACGAGAACAATAGTCACTGCGAGCATCGCTATGCGAATCAACAACCCAACCCATGAAAACTCACCTCTTTCACCGCCGCCTCCTTCCGCTGCTCCTCCTCCCTCCACTACGATACCTTTCATCAGTCGTCCGGTAATCGTCTCTCCTCCAGTTGCACCTATCGTAGCTTCTCCACTACCGGCTGCTGTTGCCCCAGCTTCTGTTACTGCTTCACCACCTTCACTAGGTCCAGTACCAGGTCCAGAACCACCCCCTCCAGGCGACAATTTAAATGGCTTTTCCGTAATTGTTACTACTACATTCTTAGCATCTTCATTATTGCTTTCATTGAGTTCTCTTACACTATCGGCAGGATCCACAGTAACCCTGATAGTTACATCCTGCTGTTTGATTTGTTCGAGAGCTCCAAGCTTATCCGGTGCCGTCCATGTAAAGTTCACTGTCTTTGTGTTGTTATTGCTTCCCAGACCTTCCAGAAGGTCAATATGCCCCTCATACACCTTCGGCATTCCATCGCTGGCAGTGAACCTCACATCGAAGTTCTCCGCCTTTGCCTCGCCTATGTTGCTTATGGTCGCTTCTATTTTGTGTGTTGTACCACCATATGAAGAAGGGGGTGTGTACAGCGATACGGTAAGGTCAGGCAGGTATGTGACCTTCAAAACTGCATTCGTTGCCATCATGAAATTACCTTTGCTCTGTATCTCAGCCTTATTTCCTGAACTTGATAAAAGCTCGGTAACGTCTTCCCATCTATTTCTCGTGAAAGCCATGCACCCACCTCCTGTATATCCGGGATCTCCGGGTTCACCCCAGTGTGTCAAGCCGCCTCTTGCTCCTGTCAGTGGACATCCTACAGGTTGACCATTGAACATGAGTGCATCTCCCTCTCCATCCGTGAGACCTATTGTTAAATTAACTGGCTCATAAGGAGTCCATTGAGGTAAAACTGTTAGCAGTTTCGCTTCTTTCGCGCTGTCTGTATTCACAGTGCCATTAAAATAAACGTTTGCAGTGCACTGGTCTGGCGATAGAGATGTTGGCCATACTTTATTATCAGCCATTAAAGCAAAAGCTCCCTCATCTATCCAATATTCGATTAGTGGCTCATTTTCATCCGGGTCATCTTTCTCATATACAACCAAAAGGAGCATGCCTGCTGGATGCACATCATCGCCAACACTGGTTGCAGTTGCCACAATATCTCCACCCGCAGCGAGTGCTTCTTTCATTTCTTCTGTCACATCGTAAACATGCGTTCCCCACCTCGCAGGATTTCTTGTAGCAACTGTATCATCATAATATGTCTCCTCACGGGAGATTGAATTCCCGTTAAATTCCATAGCTCCACTCGCTGTGGAATGTTGGCCCCAATAAAACCAGTAATAATACAGCCTTGCCAGCGTTATGTTCGCATTTGCTGGAATTTTCGATTTTATATTATTGAAATCAACGCTCCCACTATCATATGAGCTATTTCCAATCGAATACACCACATCACCGTAAACTCTGCCATGAGGACCTTCTCTCAAATCGCCACCCGTGTACCCGCTGACATGGTAAACCGTTGCAGTTCTTGGTGTCTCATTATTGAATTCACCTTGTCCATAGAAGTCATTACCTTCGTTTATATCATCCTCCGAATCTGCTATTACTACCACCTTGTAATCTTTTGTATCACCATCGAAATCAGGATATATTCGGTCATGAATATCAAATGTTATCTCCTCTTCTTCTCCCGCATATAGCGTTTTATTGATAGGCTTAAAATCCTGATAGTGTGTGGTATTATCAAACGCAAGTGTCCCATTTGGATGTCGCACTTCAAGCTTAACATAGAAATCACTTGCAGGGAACACAATGCCTTCCGTGTCATTATTGTTTCTTATCATAGCACTGATAACGTTTCGTTTTGCGAGCACGCACAGGTGGTCTTTATCTGGCGAGACAAAATGTATTTTTTCTTCTTCCACTACCTTCCCCACTTTTTTCTTGTACTCCACAAAGGTGAGATCAATATATGTCGTCCCAGTTCTGCTGTTATTATCCTCTCTTAATTCAGTTATGTTATTTTCAGGGTCAACAATTACTTTCAGCCTGCGAGGTTGTGTGTAATTTTTAGGGTCTCCCCACCTCGGAGGAATGCGTATTTTAGCACTTTCACTCGCATTTATCGTTCCATTTATGGATTCATCCTCAATCTCACTCCACCAGTATTTATCAATCAAAAAACCCGCGTTGCTGCAAAAAATATAAACTGTATTTCCTTTAATCCAATCAGTCCATTCATCCCTAAATACATCTTCGCTGTAACTCTTTATGACCGAATCACTTAATTTCTTAGTATTTGATATTTCAACATACCCATACTCTGCATCAATTTGTGCAAAATGAAGTTTTATATTAGCAGCAGGTCGAGGAGAGAATTCATTCCAGCCAAAACGCCGATCTTCCGATTTCTCGGTTTTCACCTCCCTACTCACTTCAAACCTCACAGTGACATTCGATGCATTCTTTACACCCGTATTTACAATGACAACGCTTGCATTCCTATCTTCTCTTGAAGGCGAAATGAATTTCGTTACTGTGAGGTCTGGATAGTTCATCTTTATTTCTTTACGCATATCGTTGTCGCTTTGACTGTTGTTTATCTCGTCTATCCAATCAAGAGGGTCAACAATCGCTATCACCTCATAATTGGGGTCGCCTTCAATGCTTATGTTATGCCATACTGCGCTCACACTTCCGTTCTTGCCTGGACCCAGCGTGACATTCTCGCGGTTGAGATGTATTATATAAGATGTTCTGTTTTCTTTTTTATGATGAATTGCCCAGTCAGCATCAGGAACTGGAGCAATTGATGAGTTCCTCGTGAGATTAAGCCACAAATCAACCATGAAAGTCGCGGTTTTCGTGCCGTTGTTCTTCACTATCGCACTAATCGTAACGTTATCACCATCTGCGGGATGCAGCGGGTTGAAAGTGATGTTTTCAATCGTAGGGTCTCGTGAAGCATTCACATTCAAATGGAGAACAAAAGAGTTGTTTGACTCATTTATCTCTTTTATTGTTTCGTTCCACACAGTAACGTTAATGGAATGATTCCCGGTGGTTGCGAGCCATTTCGTGGTGATGTTCTTCGTTTCTGTCGCGTTCAACTGCACGTTTTCCTCGTGTAAAAATTCCTTTTCAGTCGTATATCCGCTGAGAGAGAACGTTGCAAGGCTATTGTTATAAATATAAACGGTATCACCTAGTACCGTGATATTGTAATTTTCCCAATGACAATGATATTCATCATACTCTCTATACCATATCCTATTACCCGTTCCATTATAAATCCCTATTGCAGCCACATAATCACCTTTGAGAAGAGTTATCTGATTGAAATGGAGTTGTATTGCATCCACACCCGGACGACGAATAATCGTCAGATTCGTAAAATGTATCCAATGAGGAGTTTCAGGTCCGAGATAGCATGCATCAGGAGGTATCGGCAAATAAGAATGTGGGAGGCGTTTATTGAGATGATATTTGTATGTGCAATTTTCAGTTTCGTAATCCACAAAGCTCACCTCCGCAGTTCCATTCCTCAATCCGAGGTTTGCCACCTCCGCAGTTATGTCCGTGGTATCTGTGTCTAATAGATTCACCTTATCCGCAGTTACATTTAATACCGTGAAGTCCCTTGTGGGTTTCACATGCATTGTTCGTGCTATGATATTGTCAGTTTTGTCATCTTCAGGCACTTTATTCTCAGGGTCTATTACCGCAGTGACCTTGAAATCACCTGCTCTGACCCATGTTTGCATCGGAGGAGTGAGATTTACCGAACTATTTACAGGCACATTTACACTTTCATATAACCACGATGTTTCATTTTGAATAATTGGGTAGAAGTAAACAATAAAAGTTTCATCAAGTTCAGCTTTAACACGCATGCTTGCGGTATTCCCTCGCACGGGAATCCAGCATTCCTTGTAATCCATCACTTCCGCCCATCTGCATCTATCATTGAAGGTTGTTTGATTTAAAACTGCATTTCCCCACGCATCATATACTTCCACATCACCCGGATCCATAGGGTCCCATTCCTCAGCACTCTTGTTCGCTCGGTCTATTATACGAAGATATACCCGATTAGCGCCGGGATAAGTCTTATTCACCCAAACCCAACCACCAGTTGAATGACCGGGATAGGTTTCCCAATGGTATGGCGAATAATCATAGAACAGAAGCACGTTGAAATCCGTTGCGTTCAAACACCCGATATTGGTGATGTTCACGGTGATGTTCACGGTGTCCTCGTCATAAGGCTGCTCTGGTTCATCAGGGAACAATATTTCACCGTGAAGTCCTAAAGTTTCCCAGGATGTGCTTCCGCTCACTTCAGCACCACAGACATATATCTCCTTCGCTTCTATATTGTTTGTTTTGTTAGTCTCATCTATTCTATCCCCGTAATCAGCTTCTGCTTTTATCACATGCTTGCCCACTATTACACTCCAGTTCGCTTTCAACAATATCGGTGTGCCTTTTGCCAATCCTGGAATTACTTCATTTTTTATGGGAACATCATCAACAAAGAAACTCACATTGAAGGATTCAGTGGCATTTTCCACACCTCTATTCCTCACATTCGCGACTATTGTCACATTATCTCCATGTTTTATCGTGCCGTTCTCAACAATACTGGTCCCATTGACCCATCTCAAAGAAAGGCTTGAAATAGTAAGATCAGCAGTTTGTACAGATATACTTTTCGCGTATGTGTGTATATTATTCATCTTATCATACTCCGGAATATTATTTCCAAGGTCAGCAATTGCGGAAATGAATCTTTCTCCACCTGCGAGAGGAGTCCATTTAATTGAAAAATTCACAGTTTCGTTGATATCAAGTTTTGGAATTGTTTCAGTGTAAATATCACCACTCCTCTCAATGTAAT
>PIXU01000177.1 GCA_003601795.1 Candidatus Methanophagales archaeon | reverse complement strand
GCATTAGGCTGTTGATTTCACTATATAAACATTACCCTCACCACTGAGCTTGAGACCGAACTCTGCACTTATCCGGTTCGGGGAATGTTCAGGTTCTAACCCCTTAAATGTTTTAACAAGCCCGGTACAATATGCCCTTATAGTATCAGAAACCTTCTCGAATGGTATAAATTTCTCCGCTTTCTCTAATACACCTACCCTTTCAGGGACTACTGCTGCTTCTGCCGCTTCTCCATCCGTTTCTATCCATATCTCTGCCCCATCAAACTCCACCTTAATCAGCTTAGTCATATATTCCTATTTTTATTTAGACTCAGACGCGAATATATAATTAGTACCATATGACACCTCGTTACCCTTACCATCTATATTCCCCTCCATTCTATTTAAATGCATACTTTCAGGGTAGTGTCATGTCAACTTTCAAGTGTCGGATAAAGTCGAGATAACTTTATTCGAGCATCCTCGGCTGTGAATTGCCAATTGACTTTCGCATTTTTGTTGTTTCTGAAATTCTGCCATGCCAGTACCTCTTTCCTGACAATCTCGATGTCATCGATTCTTCTGTTTAAAGATTGCCTTGTGAGCACGTTCAACTCAATCTCGGCCATATTCAACCAGCTCCCATGCTTTGGAGTGTATACAAACTCGAATCTGTCCCATATTGCTTTTGCCTTAACCGGCGGAAACGTTTCATAGAGCGATCCGGGAACGTGCGTGTTCAGATTGTCCATCACCAGCGTTATTTTTTCCGCTTTTCCGCATTGATTTGCGATCTCTTCCAGAAAACAAGCCCAGTCCCGCTTGGTCTTTCTTTCGGTGACCTTCACCATACGCTTTCCTGCTAATGGCTCACAGGCGAGAAAAATATTGCACAGACCGCAACGCCTGTATTCATAATCATACATGACCGGTTGCCCGGGCGAAGCAGGGATGGGAGTTCTTTCCTCTGCAATTAACTGCTTTGGTGATTCGTCCATGCATATAACAGGATATCGTGGATCATATGGACGCTTGTAAACATCCAATACCATCTCCATATTTGCAACAAAGTTACCGTTTTGCTCCGGTGGAATTACCCATCCTTTTTGTTGCCAAGGTTTGATTTCGTTTTTTTTAGAATACGGCGTACCGCCTCATGGGAGATGCTATCAATATAACCAAGCTCAACAACCTTGTCAGCTAACAACCTCAGAGACCATCTTGCAAAGCCTTCAGGTGGCTCACTGCAACTCAAAGCAACCAAATGGGCTTCAAAATCGCCGTCTGCTTTTTTGGCATAAACGCGGCTCCCCTTTCTCCCGTTAAGAGCAACTTCGATACCTTCCTCGACAAATCGCTTCTTCACGCGGTCAATCTTTCTCATACTTATGTTCAGGATGCAAGCAATTTCTTCGTTGGTCGAACGTTTTATCTGATACTCCCCCTCATCGCACCCGAGTAGAATCAGAGCGTTGAGGATTTTCTGTGATTTGTACTCGCCTTTGGAAGTAAGTGCGTCAAGTGATTCACGCTCCTCTTTGGCAAGTGTCACGATGTATTTCTTCATATTCAAGCCTCCAAGACTAATTATGAAGAATATACTATATATACCTTGCGACATTATACTGTTGACATGACAGTAGTATGTTTTAATGATCTCCAGATACTCTTCCACAAGGGAAACACTCAGTCTTGTGAGCCGGGAGATTGTTTGCTTATCCTTAGAAGCCACTATCCTCACTTGTTCCATATCCTCTATGTAGCCTCTTCTTTAAATTTTTCCGCTTCTCCCCAAAAAATCTTCGGCTTATGCGATAAGTCAACTATTGCACCATCACGTGACCATCTGCCTTTCCACATGTTGCCATGGAGCTCAAAACAAAGAGATTCCGATAACCGAAAGGTTCGCAGGTTCTACCTGCTCTCAGTCTTTTTATTCTGGCTCTCGGCTCGCAGTTTTTCGAGTTCTTGTTCATAGATCCTCATGAATTTCTGGAAGGAGTTATGGTATTTTTCTTCTATTCTCGATTCATAGTCGTGAATTGCAGTTTTGACGATTTCTTCGCTTAAAATTGTTAACTCGGCAAGAGACTTTGCGGCTTGCTCTGCTGCACTTTCAAGTCCTTTTTCAGCAGCAGCGATTCCAATATGTTTAAGGGACCGTCCCGCCTGCCATGTTGCATCTTCAAATCCTTTTCCCAAAGCAGTTCTTCCAACTTCTCTAAGATACACTGCTACTTGGTGGATCAGATTTTCAAATTTTTTCCCCGTAGCAGCTATTCCAATATCTCCAAGAGACCGTGCTGCTTGCGATGTCACATTCTCAAGTCCTTTCTCTGCCGCTACTTTCACAACAGATTCAAGAATACTTGCTGCTTGGCGTGCAACATCTTCAAATCCTTTTTCTACTGCGGATACTCCAACTTTTCCCAGCGAACTTGCTGCTTGCGATTTCGCAAATTCAAGACCTTCTTTAACAGCTATTCCAACAGTTCCGAGATACTCTGTTGCTTGCGATGATGCAAATTCAAGACCTTTTTCAGCTGTTGTTTTTCCGAAATTCTCTAAGTTCGCGATAATTTCTACGGTTATGTCTTCGTCCTCTCTCTCCATGGCTAATTTACCAACTCGCCATAAATTAACACAAAAACGCTCTGAAATCCTTTTCTCGCCATCAGGATCAATAATTTCAATAACTCGCTTCGTAACCTCAGTCAACCCAATTCTTGTCGTTTCAAGGTCATATTTCATGATTGAGCTATGGATAATATCCATAATGGGTTGAAGTGGATTTTCATCCCGTATTTCCTTCAGAAATTTGTCTTTGGTGATTTCTTTTGCCAACAGGTTTATAATATTTTCTGGCTGCAAAAGACTGATAATATTCCACATATACGGAAACAGTGCAACGAAAGTGAATGCCCCAAGCCAATACGCCAAAGAAACAAAAAACTCAAACGAAATAGAGACAGAACCAAGAGACCAGATAGCACTTTGACTCACAAATTCACCTTCAGCACCCTCCACCAGTTTCAATACGATGAATCCATAGAATATTGAGACGCCGTAACAACTCAAAAGTATCCACATATCCGGATCCTTTTTGAAAATATCCACAACTCGCGGCGAATACGCCGAAGCGGTAAGTTGAACCGCAATCAAGGTTAGTGTGATAACGATGGCAACGATTGCTGCCTGACTTTGAACCAATGCGCTGAGCATGTATCTCGCACTATTGACATCGGTATGAAAAAGATTGAAATTAGCAAATAGGATGGCACCAACAAAAATAACCAACAGAAGAAGAAAACCGTACACAAAAATACGTGTAGTCCATAGTTTTCTGTTGTAACTCAGCCACCAATCATGCACTTTATTCTTGATGGTTTTCACAAACTCAATAAAATCTTCTTTTCTATTTTGCATACAATTTTATTAAAGAAGTTTCACAATTAATAAACAGAGATTTCCACGTAATTAAATATCTCCCAAACACGCACAAAAATCAGCAGAAATCGCATACAGTTGCCTATTCCGGTATTCATTACAGAAATTGTAGTAACTAATTTTATGTCACTAAAGTAGAAAAGGTTAAAGACCGCGGTATAGCTGTGCTTGCGGGATTCTCAAAATTGCCTTCTAAGAGCAATCTTTACGGCTTCCTCGATAAAATCTCGGTTGCCCGAGCAGAAAAATTTGGGATAGCCTGCGCAAAGGCGTTTGGAAAGCAAGACATCTTCAAGGGAAAAACAGTCAACCTGGATGGCATCTCATAAGCTATTTCGGCGATTTGAAGATTATCAAGGAGTTGCGGTGCCCATGCTGGAAATAGCCAGAAATATACTGCTAGACATAGAGAAGGTAGTTTTCGATAAATGGTTCTCGGTAGGCTCGCTTCTGAAATATCTGGATAAGAAGATGGATCTCAAGTATGTCACACGGATAAAGCTCTATGACAATCGCATAGAAGAAATGAAGAGCTTTCCAAAGGCGGAATTCGAACCGCTTGTTGGAACTGATCGGCTAATCACGTTCAAGGATACGACCCTTCGCAACTTTTCTGGCGAGATGAAGCTCGGGGTTGTGTGCTTTCTTGAGGATAGCGTATAAAAATATCATGGATGCCTGACAAACGACTACGAGAGCAGTGAGGTGCAAATACTCAATGAAAAAAGCTGGAGATGGCGGATCGAGAATTTCTTTAAGGACTTCGATTTCTTAGGACTGGATGCGTTGCCAAGCATCGAATTGAACAAGATTGCAGCGATGATTGCGTTGAAGCTGTTTGCATTCAATCTGATGGCATGCTTGAAACGGGACACGGAGGACGAGTTTGAGAAACTGACCGTGGAATCACTTTTTGAGGAAATTATCGCTTTTCCTGCTCTGGTAAAGGCTAAGGGGAATCGAATTGTTGTAACGTTCTACGGCAATTATAAGGAGAAGCATAGAGTAGCGGTTGAAACACTGCTGGGGATACTTGATGAATCGGGCAGAAATCTACCCGTATCATGGTTGGGAAATAGAAAGATTGTGGTCAGGTTTAAATAAAGTTGTAACATAAATTTCAGTGTGGAAATCCCTGAAATCCCAACGTGTTGGTTGCCTGCGTGTGTTGAGAGGTTCGAGATAAGAGGCGATGGAGAAGTTTTGAGCGCTAATTTTATTAACGCCTAATGTTATTGTTTAAATGATGACCGTAGATAGGGACAACTTTAGAGAAAAACTCTTGGCGTATCTGAACCAATATCTATACGATATTCAAGATTCTGATGGTAATTGGACGGTAAAGGGCTTTATTGATGTTTTCAAGAATGTTTACACGATTTCTCTTGATACAAAGGTGATTTCAAAGGTTTTGGAGATTATGTTATTCCCTAAAATCCAGCAGTTTGCGATAGAGAACAATTTTGACATCGTCTTAAGCAAAGAGCAGAATTTTTATCCTGACATCAGTTTTATCGGCAAAAATAACGGCGAGAAGGTAGCTCTCGATATAAAAAGCACATATCGAACATCAGAAACTACAGCGTCAGGATTCACGCTTGGTGCGTTTACAGGCTATTTCAGGGATAGAACCAGCAAAAAGAATATTACGTTTCCGTACGGCGAATATAAAAAGCATTACATGCTTGGGATTATTTATACGAAGCAGGATGAGCGTATAGATGAATATAAAATTTACTCTATTGCAGAGCTCAAAAGGATTCTTTCTGTGATAAAGGATATTGAATTTATCTTGCAGGAGAAGTATAAAATCGCAACTGATAGACCTGGAAGTGGCAATACAAAAAACATAGGTTCTACAACAAAGATAGAACAGATGAGGAGAGGTACTGGCATCTTTTCAGAATACGGGGTAGAAGTATTTGATGATTATTGGATGTATTATCTGACGAAGGATATGGCGCAACTACTTGAACTACCAAAGCCGCCTTATCGTAATATAAAGGAATATTTTGAGTATAAACAGGGTGTAAAAGGTGATAAGAATGATTGAAAGGGCTTCGCAATTAACACTTATGGGAGACTTAATTAAGCCGTGTACTCTTCCGACAACCCGCTATCAGGGGAGCAAATCGAAGATAGTCGAATGGATTTGGGAGAATATAGAAGACATCAAATTTGAAAGCGCCTTAGACGCATTCGGTGGAACAGGGATAGTAGGATATTTCTTGAAAACAAGAGGTAAACAGGTCTTTTATAACGACATATTAAAGTCCAATTATTTCATCGGTACGGCTCTGATAGAGAATGATTCAACGAAGCTATCGCATGACGATATAGACTTTTTACTGCAACCACACCCAGACATCAATTATCCCACGTTCATCCAGGACACATTTTCTGATATTTACTATACAGACGAGGAGAACAGATGGCTCGATATGGCCATCCAGAACATCGAACATTTAGATAATTTTTACAAGCGCACACTGGCTTATTATGCATTATTTCAATCTTGCATTATAAAACGTCCCTATAATCTTTTTCATCGAAAAAACCTTTACATGCGGACTTCAAATGTAAAACGCAGCTTTGGTAATAAAGTGACGTGGGATACGCCATTTGAAGAGCATTTCTTGAACTTTGTAAAAGAAGCGAATGGATGTGTTTTTTCTAATGGAAAGGAAAACAAAGCGTTCAATCTCGATGTTTTCGATATAGAGGGAGATTTCGACCTCGTTTATATTGATACACCTTACATATCGAGAGAGGGTGTTGGCGTGGATTACCTGGAATTTTATCATTTTCTTGAAGGCATTGTGAATTACCCCAAATGGAAGGATATGATTGACTACCGGAGCAAACACAGGCGGATAAAGCATGATAAACCTGTTTGGTGTGATAAAAATAAGATTCACACTGCGTTTGACAAACTATTCAAAAAATTTCAAAACGCTATCATTGTGGTTTCGTACAGGTCAGATGGCATACCTTCTATTGAGAGCTTGACAAGAATTTTAAGGAAGTATAAGCCAGTAGTAAGTGAGATAAGGTACGGAGGTTACAAGTACGTACTCAGTAATAACAATTCAGAGGAATGTTTGTTGTTGGGATTAGATGAGAGAGGAGGTTGAAAAAGCATAAAAATGGAAGAGAAGGAGGTGCTTTGGAATGGTAATGGCAAAAACGAAAATAAAAAATTATGATGATGAAATATTATCAAGGCGAGGTTTCAAGTATTTATAGTCATTCCAGTAACAAATTGCAATTAATAAACCACGAGATTCCACGAGATTAACACAAGACCAGAAATCTGAGATTTTTCTCGTGAAATAAACCCTTTCCGGGTTTTCCGGGATGTGGGCAGAGCCCACGATGTATAATCTTGTGGTTACTTTTCGGAATGACTATAATTTTTTATAAGAAACAAAAAGTAAAAATAAAAGGAGATGAAAAAAGAGGGAAAACGTAACATTGGAAATAATACACAAAGACCTAGAATTTGTAAAGAGGGAATTAATGGGGATAAAAGAGCACATGGTAGATATAGACAGCATAATGACGGAAGACGACTATAAGGCGTTGCAAGAGTATAACATGGAAAAATCCGAAGGAAAATTAACATCGCACGAGGAACTTAAACAAGAGCTGGGATTATGACGTTCGATGTAAGCTATTCCAACAGATCAAAGAAATTTCTGAGGAAAGCAGACAAAGTCATCGTCAGAAGGGTAATAGAAAAAATAGAAAAAACAAGGGTTTATGATTAAATAATAAATGTCGGCATAATAGCAGAAGACAAATTTACACCTCATCAAAAAATGATAATAGACAAAACCACATATCGTGCGAACGACATAAGGGGCATTGCCTCCGAGGAGTATTCGAACTTCCAACTCAGTAACGACTTTTGCACTTTGACTGCGTTAGCTTACGTAGAACTGCTGCGTAAGCACCGCCGTAAAGACCCGCACGAACTAAAAGTTGTTGTTGGTAAAGACGTCCGAAATAGCTCATTGCGCATGAAAACCGCCTTTGCCGAAGCTCTTATAAGCAGAGGTGTCCATGTCATAGACATCGCACCCGCGGAAAAGGTAAGCTCCACACCATTGATGTATTTCGCCACCTGGCTGTTCAATACCGATGGCGGTGTTGAAGTCACGGGCAGCCACCTCGACAAGGAATGGAACGGCTTCAAGCTTTGTGTTGGTTCTGAAAGTACTACGGAGAATCAAATAAACGAGATGTATCAAACCGCAAAGAAACTCGAAGATATGTTTAAAATCGGCTCCATGCCCTTTCCCAGCACTGTTAAAGGCGAACTCGAAGAAGTGGATGTGCTGAAGGATTATCATTCTATGATAGCTGCAAACGTTATCCTGCGGGACAGATGGGAAGAACTGGCATCACGCGCCCTTTCAGGTGATAGTTCGTTACGGGAGGCACTTTCTACCGCACTGCACGAGATTGAGAAACTGCCTGAAGAGAGAACAAAGCCGCTAACCGGCTTAAAAATCGTTTATGACGCAGGAAACGGAACTACGGGCGTAATCGCACCGTCAATCTTCAGCGATTTGGGCGCAGAAGTATTCGAGCTTTACTGTGAACCCAATGGCAACTTCCCGCATCACCTGCCCGACCCGACAATACCGGGGTTCTTAAAGGATCTGCATGCAGAAGTGCAGCGTAAAAATGCACACATCGGGCTGTCTTCTGACTGTGACGGCGACCGTGCAGGCGCAGTATCGCCCGGTGGACGGAACATAATCGGAGAACAAATCCTCGCTCTGCTCTGCAAGCACATTTTAAAAGAGCGTCCACATGCGAAGATTGTTTACGATACAAAATGCTCGGATGCGATACGAGAGATAATCACGGAGGATGGTGGCGTGCCCGTAGAATGGAAGACCGGATTTTCATTCATAAAGACGAAGATGGATGCGGTTGGTGCGGTTGCAGGTGGTGAGATGTCAGGGCACGTGTACTTCGCAAAGAACAATCGTGCAGACGATGCGGTATTCGCTTTTTCTGAACTTTTACTGCTCACCGCCGCAGAGTTACATCGCAAAAGAAAAATGGATGTGGTTGACGAAATGCTTGCGGAGTTTTTGAAACGATACGTGAACACGCCGGAGATACGGATTCCTGTGGTGAGCGATGAAGAGAAGGAGCGGGTTTCCGATGCCGTGGAGAACTATTACCGTGCACTTGCGGCAAAAAACCCCGGGGAAT
>PIXU01000176.1 GCA_003601795.1 Candidatus Methanophagales archaeon | reverse complement strand
TGGTGCTGTGAAGCATATTATTCCTTTTCTGACTTTTCTATACGGGTTTATTTTTTCCCATAATTCCTCGTAAACTGTTACCTGCCCTATGGCTTCATAGTTTAGTGTTCTTTCAATTTCTATAACCCAATCTTCGTCTTCTGTTCGTATCACTAAATCTATCCTTCTTTTGCCCAAGTATGGGTGAGCATATTTTCCCTCTCCAACGGGAACTTCCCATCGGTAGTCACCCGAAATTATTTCTAACCTTTTAAACATCTCTCCCAAAGACCTTTCATCATCAGCGGGTCTGAACAACCCAGCTCTGTTTTCAAAGCAAGATGCATGAAAAACTCGACCAAAAACTTTCGTCCATTTTTCTCCATAAAATACTTCCCTATTACATATCGGGCAGACGTCTCTTACTTTTTTCTCTTCTTCTATTCTTTCCAGCACTTTTTCTACATCTTCTGGAACTTCAGATAATTCTTTTAAGATTTTTTGAAGTATTGGTTTAACCCAGAGCGGAACGAAACACTGGTCGTGGTGGTGCTTGTAGAAAAATTACAAACCCAAGAAAGGAGAGAAGTTGGATATGTCAAAAGAGCACACGAAAAATGATGGTTTCCACAATTATTCTACACGTTCGGTTTTTGCTTCTCTCTTTCCGCTTATACATCTCATAGCGACCGCAGCGAGCACGAACAGTGAATGCGACTATGAATCCAAGCGGTGTAATCGCAGGTACTGGCTTGGGTGCTGGTGTAGGTGTTGGAGTTAGCGTTGGTGTAGGCGTAACAGTTGGCGTGGGCGTTGGCGTGGGTGTAGGCGTGGGTGTAGGCGTTGGCGCTGGCTTTATTTCTATCTCCCAATCTTCGGTCTCACCATATTCAAATCTGTCCCATCCCAGTCCGGTACCAGTCATAGTGCCATTCCATGGCGGATTCCGAATTTGATGTCTGGTCAACGTAATTCTAAGCCATGTATTACCCGGAGTTGCTCCCACGGTAGAAAATGAGTTAGAAGTAAAGACCCCTTATGTAAACCCGGGCGTGCCATTTAGCGGTATTGGCTGATTTTGAACAACGTGCTCTGATTGTCCGTTCACAACATCATTCCAATCACCATCTCTGTTCAAACCAATCAGAATATTCACGGTAAGGTTCTCTGCTCCGGGAAGCAAGTTGGTCACCTCGAATTTAACCGTCTGTGACGAATTACCCGCGGTAATAGTGGTGGTCAATAACCCGTCATCAAAGTTATCCAAATTGGATACCCTCGCATCGGTCTCAAAATCCTTCCGATCGCCGCTGGTGTTATTCAAGCCAAGACATTCTGTGCTGGTTGGATTGTGCCGTGCGCCATCGCTGGAAAATTTTGATGGATATGTGAGGTCAGGTGCATCTCCATAATCCGCTAAAGGCTCTCTACATCCAGCCTGGCGACTGCAAATTCACTATAGCATAGCCCTGAGTATCGTTGACATAATATTTAATTCGGTCAACCAAAATATCGGGAACTGAAATATTCACTCTACCTACTGCGCCCGGTGCACCTGAAGGCTCTATCCCGATTAGATTATAATGAATGACGAGAGTTCCACCGAGATACAGATCTATATCTTCCTCTTCTGGCTCACCGCCGGGACCCTCATTGTCAAACAGTGAACGAACTTCCGGATAGCTTACACGATGTGGCGTATCGAACGTAATTTCAAGCCTCTCCAGTTTATCAATACTATCCACCTCGTCATCTTCTGCGCCTGATACACCCAAGCCTCTCGTTCCGCGATGCGTTAGTATTCCACTGCCGCCGTTTCGGTAACCCGTAACGGTGGCTGTTCCATTCAGAAGCGACCAGTTATCGGTTCCGAGATTCACCATGTTGTCACCAGTTGACCACCCTGTTGGTGAATCAACACCGGTAAAAGGGTCCTCATAAAGGAAACTAATAGTGGAAACGTCAAGCTCCAGTTGATACCGGTACTATCGCTGCAAATATGCACCCAGTCGTTAATGTGGCAAGCAAAATTGCTGTAATTGTAATGTTTTTCCGTATATCTTCCGTATCAAACCTTTTCTCTTTTGTCTCTTTCTTTTCTTTCTCGCTCATTTTTTCTTTTCTCACCTCCTAACTTTTTCCATTTTTTTCCGTTGCCCATTTCGCTTATTTTTACCATGCAACATCCCCCCAATTTGCTCCTATTATCGCTGCATCAAGTATGTTCACGATGCAATCATTGTTAAGGTCTCCCCTGTCTGCCCTGTCTTGTCCTTCCCAGCAGAAGTTACCGCACGTGCATTTTTCGCCCCATTCACGCCCTACTATTACTGCATCAAGGATATTCACCCTGCCGTCCCCGGTTGCGTCTCCCGCAATATAGACGTTAACTTGTATAATAGCCGTGTTTGCAAGGCCACCATCATCCTTTACTGTTAAACTGACATTAAATGGTTCGTAGCCTGTTCCATTCCATTTACAGTTCGAATAAGCATGCTCTATCATTGGACCTTCGCCAGAATATCCGTCTCCGAAGTCCCATGTATAGTTTGTGATGGCATCGCCATCCGGGTCATAAGAAGCGGAAGCGTTAAAGATCGTTTGGCACGGATAAGAGGAGCCAACGTTATTGTAGCGGTGTGCAGAGAATGCGATTGCAACAGGGGGCAGATTTATAAACGCAGTGCCATTATCCACTGCTGCCGGTATGGTAGTTTCATCAGGACCTGCTTCCTTCAGCACATTGATGCTTATGTTCAATGCACTTATCTCTCCATGATTGCCAACCGCTTTTAATGTAACGTCTGCGAATTTGACATCGCCATATAATCCATCGCCAAAATCTGCTCCCACTGCTTTGACACTACCTGTCGAATTGTCAATAACTGCGTCAAATAAATCGAAATCGCTGTTCGCTACCGATACCAGATGAACCACAGATGGGTCGAAAGCGAGGCTTATATCGGCAGCACCTAAATATGATACATTCTTGATCATGATACTCGTGACTGCGGTTTCGTCGGGCTTCAAAAAGGTATCGCTTATTGATACAGTAGTTTCAGAAGCAGAAGCAGACAGAGTGAGGAATGAGACAAAGAGCAGAAATAGTGTAGTATACAACACTGCTACTCCCGGTCTTTTCTTCTTCCACATATCGTTCTTCATTCTTATTTTCACCTCCTTTCATTTAGTGAAGCGTTTCAAAGCCCGATTCACCAAGTACGTGTTTTGAAAGATACATCGCATCATACAGCGTTACCACTCCGTTACCGCTGACTTCTCCTACGCCTTCGGTCATCGTTTCAAATCCGGGTTTTCCAAGCACGTGCTTGGCAAGATACATGGTATCATAAATATCCACCTCACCATTTTCACTCACATCCCCGTTTAGTATGACAATTAGGGGTATGTTCACCGATGCGTTTACGTTTCCAAATATGTCGGTTGCGTATACCGTGAGGTTATGCGGCAGGTAGCTCCCATTATATATCGCCGTTCCAATCGAAGCATTAACAGTTACAGTCCATATATCAGTGCCGGGGATGCGAGTCATTGGCTGGTCAGGCGAGCCACCCAGTGATGAGAGGTTGATCGAGACACTGGCAACGCCACAATCGTCTGTTACTGTAACGTTTAATTGTGATGTTTCGCCCCACCTCGGCTCAGAATCGGTATCCTCTGGAATAGACGGTGGATTTGCTGTTGGATTTGTTACCAGTGGTGGTGTAACCTCAGCGATGACAAAAGTCCCGTTGTGTGTGGTTGCAGGTATAGGAATTTCATCGGGACCTGCATCCTTCAACTCATTGATGGTAATGTTCAGTGTAGACGATCCGCCTGCACTTCCTACCGCCTTTAGCGTGACGTCTGCGAGTTTCACATCGCCATTGAGACCCGGAGAAGAAGTCTGAAATGCACCTATTCGTGTTATGCCGGAAGAATTATCAATTGCAGACTCCAAGAAATCGAAATCGCTATTGTTAACCGCGATGATATGAACCACTGATTGATTGTAGGAAATGAGGATGTCCGCGGTGCCAACATTGGGTATAT
>PIXU01000175.1 GCA_003601795.1 Candidatus Methanophagales archaeon | reverse complement strand
GACTCGCTATCGCAAAGGCTCTTTCGGGTAAAATTACGACCGTAATCATGGACGAGCCGACGACGCACCTCGACGAAGAACGACGCAGAGAGCTCGTTGAAATCCTGAAAAACTTCTTCAAGGGCTCTTCCTCCATCCTTCCGCAAATGATTGTCGTTACGCACCATCGTGAGATTGAAGATGCTGCAGACAATCTAATTTTCATAGAAAATGTCGGCGGTGTCTCGCAAGTGAAGGCGGTTTGAAGTGTCTTTGCGGCATCTTTCTGTTGCTTGACCTTCACGCCGCAGGAGGATTTCTGATTAGTAGCGTCATCGGAGAGAAACAGAAGACAGAGGAGGCTTTGAGTGCTGAGTGGAATGAAGGAGGAAATTGCTAAAGAGAGGAATAGGCAGGCAGAAATAAAAAGAAAGTATGGATTGAAGTCTCTTGATTATCTTATTGGAAAACTTGATGTTGAACTTGTGGAGCTTTATGAAAGGCAGGCAAAGGGAGAAAAAGTTGATTTACCAATTAGAAACAAGGAAGAGCAAAAGAAGAGGTATGAGGAGGCGAGGATAAGCCTTGAAAAAGAGATACAGCAGGAGCAGAGCCTCTCAATATCTATGCCAGAGCTTTTGACGGTAATTAGAGTTATTCCTGAGAGGAATGAAATAGTTGAGGATGAGGAGGTTGAGAGAATAGGGATGGAAGTAGCGATGGAATATGAGAGACAGCGGGGCAGAGTTCCAGAGGACGTCACAAAAGAGAATCTCGGTTTTGACATTCGCTCAAGGATAGAGGTAAAGGCGAGGGCAGGAGAGGGAGATGTTGCTTTAACTCCAAATGAGTGGTTCAAGGCAAAAAGGTTCAGGGAGCAGTATTGGCTTTATGTGGTAGCAAATGCGGCAACGAATCCAACGCTTATACATTATAAACAACCCAGCTGAAAACTTGAAGCCACAAGAGAAAGTTGAAGTTGTGAGATTTGTCGTTCCTGTGGAGGAGTGGAAAGATAAAAAACAGGAGGTGTGGAGGAAATGAAGGAAAAAATCAAAGAAGAAATTGAGAAAGTCTTAAGGGAAAATCGTTTAACTCTTAAAAGTGTAATACTATTTGGCTCACGAGCAAGAGGAAGTCATTTCTCAGAAAGTGATTGGGACATTCTCATTGTTTTAAAGGAGAATATTCACAGCTTTGGAAAAATGAGAATACGGTATGAAATCTACAGGGCACTGCATAAAAAATTCCGCAAATCTTCCTTTGATGTGTTTGTAAAATCGGAGCAGGAGTTTAATGAAGAGACATCTGTAATAAACACGATATCCAACGAAGCGACAAGAGAGGGTGTAATGCTATGACAGGAAAAGAGGATGTGATAAAGAGATGGATTCAGAAGGCAGAAGTTGACATTAAAACAGCGAAAATACTTATAGAATCTGAAGAACCACCAACTGAGTCTATTTGTTTCCATGCCCAACAGGCGGTTGAGAAGCTTCTTAAAGCATATTTGACATATATGGATACAAGAGCGGGAAAAACCCATGACATCGCGGCTTTGCTTGAAATGTGCATTGAGAAAGACAGAGAATTTGAAAATCTGAATACAGAAAAACTGGGGAATCTCACATTTTACGCTGTGGATGTAAGGTATCCTGAGACATTAGGTTATGCATTTCGGGTCGAATGACCCAAAATGCTTTGTGCGATTTCATATTTTGTCCATCGCACGGGGTGTAACCCAACACCCTCTATCCCGTCCGCCTCAAAGGCTTTCGGGATTGCCTTCCTTATTATGTTGTATGCGGCGTTCACATCCGCATTTATGATTCTCTTCCCGCTCCTGAACAGCCCTCTCTCCCTTTTCCCAATGTATTCACGATGCTCCATCGGCTCGCCGTCCAAGAAACTGCACTTCGATGTGTGGTCTTCTTCCACGAGGAGCACTTCTATCCCTCTTTCCTCCGCCTTATACTTGATCTGCTGAATTAGCATCAAGAAAGGAATTTGCACGAAATTCTGGTTGTTCTTCTTCCCTAAATTCACTCCTTGCTTCCACTCTTTGTTATAACCGATCACTAATCTCCCAATGTTGTGCGAAGCACACCACTCCGCTACGAACTTACTTGCTTTGTGAAAGAAATCCCTTAGCTTTCTTTCCCTCTTCACTGATAATCTCTCCATCCTCTTGCTTTTCTTTATTCCTTGCTTTGCATATATGTGCTGCAATCTCGCCATCTCTTTGTTGAAGAACTGGTTTATGGACTTCACAACCCCGCCCTTAACAACAATCGGCTCTTCGCCGATGTTGTTTGCGATGGTTACGAGGTTGCGAACTCCTAAATCTATTCCCGCTATCCTGCTTTTATCCCTTTCTACGACATCCACTTCCTTCTCATACACAATCTCAACAACATAGCCTACACCCTTTGGAATTATCCTGACCTCTTTTATTCCTTCCTTTATTCTTGTATGGAGCCTTAAGCCAACTACCTTCGGGAAAATTAGCTGCTCCTCTTTAATTTTGACCTGTTGGTTTGTAAAAATAAGCATGAAAATCCCATTTTTCTTCTTATATTTCGGTGGTCTCGGCATCTCATTGAACTTCTCAGGATGCTCCTTCCACGCATTCATCGCATTGAAAAAAGATTTCCAGTTCCTATCCACTATCTTCAAAATCTGCTGTGCTGTCTGAGCTGGAAGTTTTCTGTAATTCTCACTCCTCTTTAACAGCTTATATAACTCATTGTATCTTATCCATCTCTTCGTTTTGAAAAACTCCTGCCTGATGACATAATTAGCTTCATTGTATATGTTCTTGGATAAATGGCAAAGCTCTTTAATGTTCTCATTCCCCTTTATCCATATTTGCTCAGTTCTCAAAACTTTCAAACAAACTCACCCCCAAATCCCTCGCATGTGCTCCTCGATATCATCATTTCCCCAGCCCTTATATAATATTTGTTTATAAAACGGTTGAAATTAAATATAATATACACCTTCATTTGAGGAGGCACAAGAGGCTTTGGAATTAGCAGAGAAAGTTAGAACCTTTGTATTAAAAAAAACTTGGGAGGGATGAAAGATAAACGCTTCATAGAGGAAAGTTTCCCCGTGAAGGAAGTAAGCGAGATTTCTGCAAAGGAGAAAAACATAAGGCATGGACACATATCAACCTTAATATGGTGGGCGAGACGACCTTTAGCTTCGTCAAGAGCCACAAATTATGCTGCACTTATTTCCGCCCCTGAAAATTCAAAAATGCGGAGATGGCATGCTTCTCTTAAAAATGAGAAAATGTGCAAATTATTTATATAGGGTAATCATATCT
>PIXU01000174.1 GCA_003601795.1 Candidatus Methanophagales archaeon | reverse complement strand
TCTGCACCCATTTACCTACACTGTCTTTGCTTGCCAGTAAATACTTGGCTATTTTACGGTTACTCCAGCCTTTCTCGTGCAGTTCTTTTGCTTTCTTATGTTTTAGGATTATCAATTCTTTTTTCATTTCGGACACTTCTTTTACATATGCTTCCTTTACCTATAAAAGTGTCCTACTTCCATGTGGAAAATAACCAATAATAATCACCACCAACCTTCAATATATAACGCTATCAAGCGAATCTTCCCTCCGTGCGTCTTTTATCTCTCTTGATATTCGCCTACCGGTGCTCATTGGCTCCTGGTAGAGTAGCTGAGAGTAGGGAGAACCATTAATGTAGAGATTGGTACCTGCAACAATTCTGGCAGAGATTTCGAAAACTACAAATTCCAGATCCTCGGTGCAGATGGTTTCTATACAGAAGGGTCCTATCAGACCCGGGCTGAACAGCTCCTGGGATGCCTTGACTACGCTCTGACCCATCTTCAGGATCGGGTTTAGGAGTGACTCCCTCGCTACCACCGGAATATTTCCTGTAACTACAAAGGAAGGTTCTGGAGTGCCATCCTGTGAAACGTGAGGTAGCCTTGAGAGTCCATCGACGTTGGATTCATAGCGGATGTCCATGCTGAGAAGCTCCAGTCGGTTTTTCAGCGGTGAATAGAAATAGTGGGGATAAAACCGGGTTCCTATTACAAACTCCTGGATGGTAAATCTATCCTTATCTCTCAGCCCCGATTTTTTTAGCTTTCGCTCAAACTCTTCAGGATTGCCCGCGAGAAAATAGCCCTTCCCTCCCTTAGCACCCGGAAATTTTACCATGACCAATCTATCTATATCTTCGGGGTCTTTGAATTCCTTAGGCAGCCTTAGGTCGGCGTGTTCCATCCATTCCCGCTCCTTTTCACGGTCCGATTCCCACTCTAAGACCATTCTGTTCCCGAGCATGGGGACCAAGAGTTCATTCTCAATCCGTTTTGGCGAAAGGTATTCCACAAAGGAACCGTGTGGGATAAGGATGACGTTTCTTTCTATCAGTTTCTCCAGGAACTTCTTCTCCATGAATTGTTCGTAATTTTCAATAATTAGGAGCTCATCAGCCACTCCGAACTGCTGATAGACCTCTTCAGTGCCTCTTTTACATATCACCAGACTTTTGAACCCCTCATCCCGTGCTCCTTTAAGTATCTGGAGTGCCGTATGACTTCCCATGGTGGCAATGGTTATCCCATCCCTGGCATAGCCGTCCAAAATGAGATGAATTTCTCTTTTACGTATCATTTATTTCATTTTATGTAACCGTCTCTTCCATTCTGTTCAGTTGAATAGCTTTCTTTATCTCCATAGCCACCCTCTTCCCTACCGAAAGCGACTCCTCGTAGAGGTATCCCGAATATGGCGTAAAACGTGTCCCGGGAGAGCCCTGCACTCGCATGGAGATGTCAAAAACTACGGCTTTTTCTTTTGGGGGCCCGGGAATGAACGTGGACTGCAATGCAAAGGGACCTATAATTCCCGGCGGATACTCTTCCTTAGCAACGGTGACAAATTTCTCCCCAAGCTCGAATATCTGCTCTAAAAATGATTCCTTTACCGTGCATGCGATATGCCCCGCTTCGATGGCTTTGACGTCTATGTACTTCAAGGCTTCTAACTGCTGTGATGCCGGAAGTCGAAGTATACCATCCAGATTTGTCTGTCTCCGCGTATCGACCCCCAGCAGTTCCAGCCGCTCATCTAAGATAGAGTAGAAGTAATTGAAGTTAGACTGCGCACCCATAACGAACTCCTCGATGACCGCTTTCTTCAGCCCTTCTTCCGTTATTTTACCATCACGAACCATCTGCTCTGAATTCTTGTAGAAGTCCGCGGGAGAAGAGGCGAAGAAGAACGCGCGCTCGTAGGTCCGCTGGGCCTCCGGTGCTTTAACCAGAACCAGGCGGTCTATTTCCTCAGGGCTTTTGTATATCTGGGGATAGGGAATTCCTCCTTTTTCCATCAGGTAATACTGGTTCCTCTCAGCATCTCGTTCCTCTGCCCGAAGCATACTTCTCGACCCGAATAAGGGCAGAAGAAAATCATCTTCGATACGGTCAAAACCCACATAGACCTCAAAGGAGCGGTGAGGGATGAAAATAACGTTATTCTCACGCATCTGCCTCAGCACGCTCTCTTCGGTTATATCTGAAAATTTATCAAGCACAATGGTCTGGTCCACGATTCCGCAGGAATTTTCCGTCCGATAGTAGTAGTCATAAGTCTTCTCCCTGCCCTTCTGGCACACCACCAGCGTTCTGAAGCCCATGTCCTTCGCTCCTCGACATATATCCAGTGCGGAATGTGACCCGAGAACGCCTATAATCACCTCGTTAAGCTCATATCCGTTCAGAACTTCTTTTATCTCGTTTCTACCTATCATTTTTTCACCCTTTGCATATAATTCTGGATAATATTAATAGGTATTTAAACTCAACTTTTACTTGTCGTGTTAGTATAGCAAAGCGGGGGTAGCCGAGCATGGACAAAGGCGCAGGACTTAAGATCCTGTTCCGCAGGGATACGAGGGTTCGAATCCCTCCCCCCGCATTCCACCCGTGGAACACAATTTGTTTTACGCGAATTTTACTTTCTCGTCGCTTCTTTTATGCGATCCAGTAGT
The DNA here is from genome assembly GCA_003601795.1 of Candidatus Methanophagales archaeon. Lineage (GTDB taxonomy): Archaea > Halobacteriota > Syntropharchaeia > Alkanophagales > Methanospirareceae > QEXZ01. The sequence continues at coordinate 6,468 of PIXU01000174.1, read as the reverse complement.
ATATCCACAATTCGTTCATCCACGCCAATTGGTTTTGCATAAGTCAGCTTTACGCCTTTCCCCAGTTCCGCCCATGCACCATCGAAAGATTCTTTTAGCTTCGCCGGGATGTCCTCTGTTGTATGTGCTCCGTCTGCTAAAAAAACGGGTTGTGCCACTATATTCGTCATTCCTGCTTTGGCAAGTTCTCTCAATGCCTCCTCAATGCTTGGCGAGTTCAACTGCATAAACGCAACCCGAACAGCCTTGAATATCCCTCGCATTTCTACTCGCCTTCCAAACTCTTCCATTACCTCTTTCCCATACGGCAGTTTGCTTCCGTGCCCTATCAAGACGACGGCAACGTCCTCTTCACCTTCTCTTACGGTTTCATTTTCCTCTTTTGGCATTTTTTACGCTCCCTCTTTTGGTTTGTTTATTTAACGCTTCTATCATCAACTACTCAAGTTAATTCGGCTTAAAATAATTTACGGTTTTTTTCGAGTAACATTTTTGATTGTATATAAAGTATAACTTCTACCTATTTAGGGCGCGGATTTACACGGATTTACGCAGAAAAACTCGATAGAAGATTCTAATAATCTCCTCCGTCTGTTAAACCTTATATTCAAAATCCTGATTATCTGCGTTCATCTGTGTCCGATGACCAAAAATTATTCTTTCTTGTTTGAAGCGAAAAGGCTTGCAAAAGAGAAAAAAAAGAAAAAAAATGGCTTTTTGGTGGTTTTCAGAAATACAGTATTTTGTCTGCACTAAGTGCTGCTTCCACCGCATCCGGGATTTTCACGGGCATTATGAAATCTTCGATATTTGTTGTGTCTTCTACCGAGGTAGCAAATCCACCAACGACGTGGAATGTCGCACACGACCCGATGTTCACGCCCATAGCTTCCTTCAAATGCCTTGCCAGTAGTTCCAGATTGTCCGGTAGGTCTTCAGGATTTAAACCCTCGAACTGTCCCGCAATTAGTTTCTTCACGTCTTCCGAGAACGCTAATTTCGCCAGATTCCCCTTCTGCGCCATCTCCGCACCTTGTGGTCCGTAGAATATCATAACATCCGGGATGTTATGAATTTTCTTCGCCGTAAAAGCAATTGCGTAGCTTGCATATTGGCTAAAAGGCCTGTCCATGCCGGAATTCACGATTACAAGCAGTTTCTCTATCTTTTTTATTTTCATTTTTTCTCTTTTCACCCCCGCTTCTATTTATTAATAAAGGGTATATAAATAATTTTCCTTCACCGCGGCTCAACCCCTAACCTGATCCTTAAAATAATCGCTGAAAATGAGGAACAAAATAACAGCGATGAGACTGACTACACTGCCATAAATAAAGGTTGCATTTGGGCTGATCACTTGCCATAAGAGCCCGGCGATTACACTTGCGGGTAACGCTACCAGGCCTATCATCGTATGAAAAGTACCTAAAGCGGTTGCCCTTAGTTCTTCTGTGGATAAGTCGGATACAAAAGCCCTTTGGTTCCCGTCTACCATCGCATACACCGCTCCGTAAAGAGGGAACAAAACTAAAAAAGCGGCGAGAGAATCGAAAAAAGCAAATCCGAGACAGGTCACAGAAAACAGGAAGTAGCCAAAAGTAAGCACTTTCCACCGCCCTATTCTGTCGGACAGCGTGCCAAAAGGAATAGCTAACATGGCGTAGAAGACATTAAAGAGGACATATAAAAGTATGGCAAGTGCGATTGCCTCCTTCACGGGCATTAGTGGCATGAAAGCATCCTTCGCCTTCCATATGAAGAACATGTAGGTGAAATTGGCTAACGCAAAGAGAGTAGCCACCGCGATGAACAACTTAAGCTGCTTAGGCAGTTTTTTCAGGCTTATCTGCAATTTCATCTCCTGCGGCTCTCTCTTACCTTCTTTTACAAAATAAAGTGGCACTAAGGAGAAAAAAGCGACTATCGCCGCTATAAATATGATTGACTTATAAAAAGCAATTTGATATGCGATTTGTTCGAAGTCGAAACAGAGAAACAAAAGTAAAAGCAAAACAATTACCGACCCGGCAATTGCACCAGAAGTATCAAGTGCTCGATGTATCCCAAATCCCTTTCCTCTCGCTTCAGGCATGGAATCCGCGATAATTGCATCTCTTGGTGCTGTTCTCAATCCCTTCCCCACGCGTTCAAAACTGCTGAAGACTAATATGTGCTGCCATATCATGGAAAGGGACAGGAGCAACTTGAAGCTTGCGGAAGTCAGATAGCCAGAAGATACAAATATCTTCCTCCTCCCTATTCTATCAGACCAGTGTCCAGAAAGAACCTTTAATATGCTTGATATGCTGTCTTGTAATCCCCCGATTAGCCCCAAAATCAAACCCGCACCGCCTAACACCGTGATGAACATGGGCAAAATGGGCATTATCATTTCACTACTTAAATCGTTCATGAAACTAACAACGCCCAATAAAAGTACGTTTGCGCTTACTCCTTTCAGATACCTGTTCCTGTTCATAGATACTATACGAAACTACTTTCTTCCTTTTTATAATGCCTTATACACGGTAATAAGAGCAAGAGCCACAACCAATATCCCAAGACCAATTTCCAGCCAGACCGATTTGGTTTTTAATGAGACAGCACTTCCAAACTTTGCTCCTACCATTGAACCCGCGAGCGCAAAAATTGCCGGCAACCATTTTATGTCACCACGGGACCAGAATATTGCTGCAGCGCCAATACATGTGAAAATCGTTACACATAAGGAGGTTGCAATTGCTCTATGAATATCGCACCCCGTGGCTTTTAAAAACGCGGGGAAGAGAGAACCCGCACTTCCGCCTCGAATCGCTGCCATTAAGCTGAGAAAAAAAGAAGATGCGAAAGCACTCTTATGAGTAAGATTGAATTTATGAGCAAGTGCTGGTGCAATCCGGTCTAAAAATAGCCCTAATACTATTACAAGAGAAAGGGCAACGAAAATGACTGCTAAAACCAAAGTTGGGATTAAACCTGCGAGAAATGCGCCTATTATCGCTCCAAAAACACCGCCCCCTCCTAAATAAATCGTGATTTCTTTTTCTATATTTTCCCTTTGACTCACTGCGCCTACTAATGATGAAAAAGGCACAATAAATAAATTTATTCCAAAAGCACTGAGTAAAGGCAAACCTGCGAGATTAAGCAACGGTATCCTAACGGCACCGCCGCCGATTCCAAACATACCGCTCATAAAGCCCGCGAAAAGACCGATACAGATGTAAATGATGATTAATGTAATTTGAGGCATGTGAACTCATTAAACCGAAATACACGCCTTTGAGCGTTCTAAGCTGAGCAACATAAGCAACTTCTCCCTGAACTCATTCGCTTCTAAACTCGTTCGCTTCCTCGGTCTTGGTATATTAACAGCGAGACACTTAACAAGGCAGCCCGGTCTCGCGGACATCACTGCCACTCTATCGGCAAGATATACCGCTTCATCAACGCTATGGGTCACGAACAGGATTGTTTTTTTTGTCCTTTTCCAGATTTCCAGCAGCTCTTCCTGAAGTACATTTCTCGTCTGTGCATCCACGGAACCGAAAGGCTCATCCATCAATAAAATTGCGGGTTCGGTTGCAAGGGCTCTTGCAATCGCTACCCTCTGCTTCATACCCCCTGAAAGTTCGTATGGGTAATGGTTTTCAAAACCTTGTAGTCCTACAAGCTCTATGTATTTCTCTGCAATCTCTCCCCTCGCTTTACCCCCCACTCCTTTGATTTCCAGTCCGAATTCCACGTTCTTCAAAACCGTTCGCCACGGGAATAGCGAAAATTCCTGGAATACCATTCCTCTATCAGGAGAAGGTCCTTTCACCTCTTTTCCATCTAAGATAATCTCCCCACTGCTCGGGTGGTCTAAACCCGCTACCATTCTCAGCAGCGTTGTTTTCCCGCATCCCGAGGGACCAATAATACACAGAAATTCCGCTGGCGTGACTTCTATATTAATATCTTCCAATGCTCCCATTTCGCCTTCTTCTGTGCTAAACGTCTTCGTTAGATTCCGAATCTCAAGTTTGTGGTTCATTTCATTTCACGATCCCCTTCTTCCATTTAAATAATTTATCCTCTACAAAATGCCTGAATAAGCGGTCTAAGCATAGCGCTACCAGCCCTAAAACAAGCATGTACGCCACCACGTAGTCCATCTGATGCAGGAAGTAAAATTTCTGGAAAAGGCGATAACCAAGTCCGCTATCGCTAACTCCGAACATTTCCGCTGCTACTACACACATCCAGCCAACCCCCATTCCAACTCGGGTGCCGGTAGCAATAGAAGGAAGCGCATAGGGAAAGGCAATATATTTTATCTGCTTTTTATCACTTATGCATCCTAACACTTTTCCCGTCTCCACCAACACCTTTGGCACATCGCGAAATCCTGTATAGCTGTCAATTAAGATAGGGAAAAATGCACCGATGAAGATGATAAATCCCGCGGCGTAGTGCGTTAGATGGAACCAGATCATTGCAATGGGTATCCAAGCGAGAGGTGGTATTGGTCTCAGAATTTCAATGATTGGGTCAATAGCTTTGAATATGTTCCTGGACCACCCCATACCAATTGCCAAAGGAAGTGCTGCGGCAAATGCCAATGCCAGCCCTATGCCAAAGTGAAGGAGGCTGATGAGCGTATCAGCAATCAAAACATTCCTAAGCGCATAAATGGAAAAAATAACGGCGGAGAAGCGTGGCAACATTAACGGATTTTTTATCACGTATCCCGCCGTAAACTCCCAGAGGAGGAGGACTGCGATTAGAGGAACTAACCACAGCCATTTTTCTTTTGTCGGCAACTTCATCTTTCCCTCGTTACCTCGTCATAGAAGCGGGTATCAAACATGTCTTTTTCTTCAAGCATTTCAATACCCTTTTCCTCATATCTCTCTCTATTCAGTTCGTAGATTACTTTCGCGTATTCAATCCCCGATTCCACCTCAAGTTGTGGGTCGTGAATCCAGTGCATATCTGTTGCCTCTATCGAGTGCTTTATCGTAGATACATTTGCGTTTTCCCATTTTGCATAAATCTCTGCCGCTTCTTCGGGATGTGCAATTTCATATTCCGTGGCACGGATATGCGTTTTTATTATCTGCTTAAGCATCTCCGGGTGTTCCCTAATCATTTTCCCACTCGCAGCTAAGCAGCAGCACGCGTGGTCTGGCCACATTGACCCCGACCATGCAACGATTACTCCATTGCCTTCCTCTACGATTATTGTAGGTGTTGGGCTGGGGAGAAAGACAGAATCCACGGTTTTAGCTCCAATAGCAGTAGCAGCATCGCTTGGGCCCATTGCTTTTATATCTACATCCTTCTCCGGGTCTACCCCATTATCTAAAAGCCATTTTGAAAGGATTGTATGCTGAATTGAACCGGGTGGAAATGTAGCGATCGACTTGCCTTTTAAAGAAAGAGGTCCCTCGTATTCATCGGCAAGTTCAGGGCGGATAACTATCGCGGACCCTTGAGTCTGGACGCCTGCAACTATCTTTGCATCTAAGCCTTCGTACATCGCCGCAATAGGTGGCGCAACTCCGACATACGCTACGTCAAGGTCTCCGGCAAGCATTGCATGCATCTCTGGAGGTCCAGAAGGGAATTCCTTCATTGTAACCTTTTCTATGCCAAATTGCGCCAGATCCTCTTCCCACCATCCCTTTTCGGATGCTAACATCGCTGCGATTTGATGCGTGCTTGGTTGATAGCCAATGTTGAGTGTAGTCATCTCTGCTGGAGCTTTTTCTTCTATGCACCCAATTCCAAAAACCACTACTGCAATTATTCCTACAGCCATTATTCCTCCTGTAATTGCGGTTCTCTTTTCCATATTAATCACCTCCTAATTTTTTTATACTGCACAGCATTTTTTTATACACAAATGTTTTTTCTTCTTGCCGGTATTTAAATGTTTCTATTTTTGTCTATTAAATTGCCTTATTGTATAACAAAGCCGCAAAATGTGAATAAGGGATAATTCTATACTATAAGATACGGGGTAATTGCAGCAATATCTGAGGGGTATAAATTCTAAGCACTAAACTCGAAATAAACCCCTACTGGGCTTGCGGGGTTACCGGGGCAGAGCCCCGGTCTAAACAAACCTTTCTTTTGGGATTTATGATTTGGATATTGTTTATAGCTTGCCAAGAAATAAGTTGGCAATTTTATAAGCTAAAAGTGCTGTATCATCAATTGTTGCATTCATCAGGAACTCGCATATTTATAAATAATATAAATATTTATTCTGACAAATCAAATGTATAACGGTGGTGATTATGGACGTAGCACTATCTAAAGGGAAATTGGAGAAGGCTTTGCGCTATAAGGAGCTGTTGAGCAAAGCAGAGGAGGCGAAGAAGCGACACGAGAAGATAAAATTCGCAGAAGAATGCGAGGTTACAATCACGACACTCAACAGGATAAGGCACAGATACGAAAAAGAGGGATTTTTAGGAC
>PIXU01000173.1 GCA_003601795.1 Candidatus Methanophagales archaeon | reverse complement strand
TATATTGGAAAAATTCTCCGAATCGGACATTTTGAATGAAGCCATCTAAACCGTCTTTTTGCTCTAAAACGTATTTTAAATCGATAGAGTAAAATTCAACAATTCATAGCCCTTCGGAGGATATATGAAACCGAAAATCAAGGAAATGATATATTCCCAATTGAAAGAGGCACAAGAAAAATACGGAGGTTACACGGGAAAGGATATAGCCACCATATCAAGGAAAATTAGCAGGCAGCCAAAGACCGTAAGGAGACAGATTGAAAAATTAAGAGAAGAATATGCGTCTTTTTCCAATTTTACCTACATTGGAAAGCGGTACATCGACTTAACATTGGACGAGATTACGTTTCTCCAATACCGGCTACAAGGCAATTGTCTCATGCTCAAATCATTACTACTGGAGAAATTAAACAAAAGACGGATAGATAAAGGGAATAGCCGGATACCCCCATCTACTTTTTACAAGTTCCTTGGAAATCTCATGAACGGCATGGGAATTGATGAGAACGACCCTTACAGATGGCTAAAGACCAAAGGGATGAGTGTGACGGAGCAATACTCTATTGAGAATGCCAGAGCGTCTATCCAAACTCCTTTTTCCTTCCGAGACCTGAAAAATATAAGCATAGCTGATTTAGAAGGGGTAAATGAGCGCTTAAAGGAATGCAAGAGATGGCTTGAAGAGAATTATACGAGATTGGAAACATCATCACTCACTATGACCAAATCAAAAAGAGAAAGCATAAATTGAGAAGCCTTCTCGCATCTATAAAAAGCGATGTGGGTATCGCCGTTCAAGTCAGATTGATATTCGAGATACAGGTCTGTTTTTTCGTGGATTTTCTTGATTTTCTGATCGAACAGTTGATATTAAATAAAGGAAGAATATATCGGTTGATGAGCGATAAAAGAGCAAAAGTAGAAAACAGGCTTCGGAAAGAGAGATTATCCGAGGTAGGGGCGGACATTTCCGACCTCTTTCACGGCTATATTGAGAAAGAAAGGTTGTTTAACCGATTCACGAGTCAGACTTCTATCGAAACGCTGGCAAGGGTTGTGCTTCTCAAAAGCCACAAAAACGCATATTCTAAGCTCCTAAATATTCTAAGAAGCTTAACCGCTAATTTTTCAGAAGACGTGATTGAGGTACATCACGATACGGCAGAAGTGATAATCGGACTTTTGAGAGGAGATAAAACTTGGAATTCTCTGGATGTTAAACAAAAACAATCAATTTTAAGAGATGAAGATTTGGTTGGAATAATTGATGAGGGTAACTCGGAGGTTTTATCGTGCATCCTTACGAACAGAGCCATCAACCATATCAAAAGCGGTAAAATCACATTTAAAAGCTCACAGCAATTTCGCAATATGGGTGCTTTAATCGAATCATTACCAATATCAGAAGAGGAATATACAATTAGCTCCGGGATGCTGAATGATATGCTGGAAAATAAGCTCGAAATAGCCGCTGAACCATATCCTGAGTTCAATTTTGCTTCAGAGTCCGAGATGGAGGATGGCATTAAGCGGGTATATTTTCAGCATGTAATGGATAAAGTTGTTGAGCTGGTAAAAGAAAACAACCCTGATTGGTTTGATATGCACAAAGAGGTCTTCTTTGAAACGACTGATTACATGTTCGAGCTGACATATGACGAGAATACTTTCAGCAAACTATTTTACGAAGCGCTGGGCTTTATGGGCAGAAACTTCAGGTATCGGGATGATGATAGGTTTTTACCACTGGAATATTTCATTAATCGGTACATCAGCGAGCAATCATTGGACATGGAACATTATTTTTTGCACAATACGCTGTTGAAACTCACGAACACGAATAATTCGCTTGTAATCATCGACACAAAGGGCGAGATAAGCAGGAAGAAGAGCATTTTAACAACTATTCACGGCAGGTATCGTACGGTGGGTTATACAGACCTGAGAGCTATTTTTGACTCGTTATTCCCTGCTTATTCAAGCAAATGTAAATCGTCCGATTCTGAAGCGATGCATATCATCGAAATACTCAATCACGTAAACGGTTTTCTGAACGCGAATATCGGAGTTTACGTTGGCGATTGTCATACCACGAGCAAAGTCGCCGCAGCGATGTCTTATCTATCTTATCATGTTATAGCTGCCGGTAGAACAAAAATAAAAACTGTTGAGTTGACAAAATCCATGAAGGAAAAAATCAAAGCAAATTTAGAGCTGTTAAATAAAGTGGGGAAGCTGTTAAGGACGGATGGCGGGTATGGGACGATTATTGCATCGAAAGAGCATATCTACGTCAATGGAATGAATATCCGAGCGTGGTTGGATGATTTTGGTTCGGTAATATTGACAAAGATCATTGGAGAGGATTTACAAATAGACGATTTGTGTAATTCGATTGAGACATCGCACAGATCAAAGAGGGTTTTACGAATAATTGAAAGAGGAGTTACCAGAACTAAGGATTACAATGTGGGTATTATGTTTAAAGCCTCGGAGCTATTGATGTGCATAGTGTATATCCATAACATAGTTGAAAATAGGGGAATATTGAAAAAAATCGGGGAGACGCCTATGAACGTTCATGATGTCATTTTATATGCTCCTGTGTGAAACTGAAAAAATGTCCCATTCATGGAATATCTCCAATACAAAGGGTAGACTACATCTGCTACCTGGTTATTGCAATCGTGAATGGCATAGATGTCCGTGAAATAGAGGAGAAGTACAGGTTCAAACCCGGCAATTCAGCGTATCCACGGCGGATGCTGCTCCGACTGCTGGTACAAGCGGCAATCGATGGCGTGTGGTCCTCCAGAAAGATTGATAAGTTGGCGCACGAGAACGTGGTCTACATGTATCTGGCGGGGAACGAGAAGCCCGACTTTAGGACGATATGCAAGTCCCGATCGGAGAACAAGGAGCTGATCGAGGCTGCCTTCGAGAAAACCGTCACCTTTGCTAAAGCACTGGGAATACTAATGTTGGGGCACCTCTCAACAGATGGTACCAAGATGAAAGTCAACGCGTCAAATGACTACACGCTGAGCAAGGTGGAGATAGAGGCGATAAGGGAGATAATAGAGCACGGGATTGCAATAGACAAAGAAGAGGATAAGCTCTACGGGGATAAAAGGGGCGACGAGCTGCAGAAGGAGAAGATTATTGAAAAGCTTGATAAGGCTGAAGAGGAGCTAAATACTGCGAAGCTTTTTTGATTAAACTTTTTTTAAAAGTTTATTCGGTAACATAAAGCAGAATATGAAATTCCGGGAGTTCCTGACACGTGGAATAGAGAAGGTTAGGGTAGAGCATAATTTAGTATGTACAGCGCACAATCTGAAGGTAATCTGGGATAAGTTGGAGAGGGATGTGCCGATCATCAGTATAACTCGGACGTTAGTAGCTAATTCGGCATCTAAAGTAGGGAACTTTTTACGTGTTCACGCAGTAATTAACTTTGAGTGTCCATGTTGATAATTAATTGGGGGACAGCCTCTACAAAAAGAAAAAGTGTTATGGAAACGAAAAAGACGGCACTCATCCTGGCAGGTGGCAAAAGCCAGAGATTTTATCCCCTCGATAAATGCTTCATTACCTTAAACAATAAGCCGCTCATACAGCACGCTATTGACCGAATATCGAGCGTGACCGAGGAGATAATAGTGGCAGCACGAGACGAGGAGCAGGGGAGAAGAATAAAAAAAATAATCGAAAATAGCAATAAAATCGTTTTTGTCTTTGATTCTTCGGAGGGCGCGGGTCCGCTTGCAGGTTTTCTATCGGGTTTAGAAAGGGCTTCCTTTTCTTATTCCATCGTCATCGGCTGCGATATGCCTTTTGTAGACCCCGCTGTTGCAAAATTTCTGCTCGAAATCGCTTCTTCGGCGGGATACGATGCAGCAGTACCGAAATGGGGAAACGGGATGTTAGAGCCTTTGCATGCGGTGTACCAAAATGCGCCGATGCGGGCAGCGATAAAAGAGGAGGTGAGAAAAGGGGTGGAGAAAATTTCCGATATCTTATTGCAACTCCAAAATGTTTATTTCTTACCCGTAGCGAGAATAAGGGACATAGACCCTGGTTTAAAGACGTTCACAAATATTAATACGGCAGAAGAGTTGAAAAAAATAATTGCTTGAAATACGTCCAAAAAGGTGTTTTCTCACAGCTCTTTATCTTTACCTT
>PIXU01000172.1 GCA_003601795.1 Candidatus Methanophagales archaeon | reverse complement strand
CCGAAATTGTCAAAAAACTCGTGTATCTTGGTTTCTGACACGTTAGCAACATGTTTAAGCGTGCAAACCAGCGCTTTCACACCAGGCAAAATCCTCCTTTAACCTCCGGCGGTAATTTCCCCATGTAGGTCTTCCTTTGGGATGGGGAGTAGTAAATCTCTTTCATGTATTCTACATTATCCGTTGTGATGACGATTTCCTGAACAACCACCTTCTCGTAGCCTTTGAATTCCGCATCGTCTGGCAGGATGCTCTTAAGTGCCTGAACTGAAAGGCTGCCATACGCAAGCTAAGACTCTAGATGAATTGAGAGAACGGATAAAAGAGGCAATACAACTCTACTTAGAGGTGGAATCCAGCATCGTAGAAGGAGTTCCTTTAAAATTTATAGGTATCCAGAAGGTTGAAATCAGTGTTTAAATTTTTGAAATGAATAAAATCATCAAACAAATTAGACAAAAAAGAGGACATTTGTTCATGCGCCATCCTGATGGGAGAACCACTCTAATTACTGTTCATCCAGGAGAGGATATTGGAAAAGGAATGATTAGGAAGATAATAAGCGATGCTAAACTAACAAGGGACGAATGGTTTGAACAGTTAGATGAGGAAACGACTCCCGAACCGAAGGGGAGAGTAATAATAGCAAAATGAGGAGTAAGTCAGAGGAGAAGAAAATGAATAAGAAAGAAGCAATGGATTGCGCTGGGATTTATGTTTATGATATTTGCGTTTTTAGCCTCTCACTTTGCCACGGAATATGGCATGGCGGTGGCTATTACAGGAGATATTTCATTCCGGGGTGAATACTTTTATATTTAGAGGTGCGCAGGGCAAACCCGTTCTATTCTAAGCAAAAGTTTAAGATATAAATAGCACTTATATCCCTTAAGTTAATCATATTAATATGGAAAATAATTTAATCTTCGTTAAGTTGGGGGGTTCGCTTATTACCGAAAAAAGTGCCCCATATACGATAAACTATGATGCAATAAGGCGAATTGTAAAAGAGATAAAAGAAGCGATTGATGCAAAACAGGATTTGAATTTATTAATCGGACATGGAGGGGGTTCTTTTCCACATCCAATTGCTCAATCCTTTAGAACCATAGAGGGCTTCATACAAACTAACAGCGTAAGAGGTTTTGCATTGTGTCAAAATGCGGCATCAACGTTGAACAGGATTGTTGTAGATTTGCTGCTAGATTATGGAGTTGATGCAGTATCCATCCAACCTACGGCATGTTGTATAGCAGAGAATGGTGAGATATCTGATTTTTTTATCAAACCAATAGAGGCATCAATAAATAATGACATAACACCCATTGTTTTTGGTGACTGTGTATTCGATACTATAAGAGGTTGCACAGTAGTATCCACAGAACAAATTTTAACCTACCTGAGCAAATATATACGACCATCGAGGGTACTAATCTTTGAATTAGTTGGTGGAGTTTACACAGCGGATCCTCAGAAAGATAAGAAAGCAAAACTAATCCCTGAAATCACGGTAGAGAATTTTAGTACTGTTGAATCTTATTTAGGAGGGTCATACTCAGTTGATGTAACAGGAGGGATGCTAAAAAAAGTTAAAGAACTGCTCAAAATTGCAAAGAGGGGTATTGAATGTGAGATTTTGAGTGGGCAGTCAGGAAATATAAAAAAGGCATTAAAGGGCGAAAGAGGGTTGGGAACTATTATAAAGCCTATTACCTTATTTAATTAATGAAGATATGATAGAGGAGTAAGGATGGGAAATACATCGAGAAGAAAAATAGAGCAACTCCAGATCTGTGCGGAAGAGGAAGTAGAAGCGAGAGAGAATTGCTTTGCAGACGTTAAGCTTATTCACGTTGCGTTACCGGAAATAGATAAAGAAGAGATATATTTAAAGACAGAGTTCTTAGGCTTCTCACTTAACTATCCTATAATGATTGCATCGATGACCGGTGGACATCCTGGGACAAGAAGAATAAATGAAGTACTTGCAGAAGCTGCGGAAACACTTGGCGTTGGTATGGGCGTGGGTTCTCAGCGAGCAGCGTTGGAAGGCACAGAGCAAGAGGACTCTTTTCGTGTGGTTCGTGACATCGCTCCCAATTCGTTCATCTATGCGAACTTAGGTGCTCCGCAGTTGAAGGAATACGGAATAGAGGGAGTTGAACGGGTTATAGAGATGATAGATGCAGATGCGATTGCCATACACCTTAACTTTTTACAAGAAGCGATTCAGCCAGAGGGGAACGTAGACGCGAGGGGCTGCCTGGCTTTGATAAAAGAGGTGTGTGAGGCGATAAAGAAGCCGGTGATTGTAAAGGAAACAGGTGCAGGGATTAGTTACGAGGTTGTGAAGAAGTTACATGAGGTAGGGGTATCAGCAATAGATGTAGGCGGTTTTGGAGGCACGAGTTTAGCTGCTGCTGAGATATATCGTGCGAAAGCAGAAGGAGATGAATTGGGGGTGCATTTGGGACACCTTTTTGGTTGGGACTGGGGCATTCCAACGGTGGAAAGCATAGTGGAGTGCAGCGCACTTCCTTTTGCCATGCCAATAATTGCCACGGGTGGGATAAGAAATGGTCTCGATGTTGCAAAAAGCATAGCCCTGGGAGCAGACCTGTGTAGTGCTGCCTTGCCGTTCCTGAAACCTGCACTGGAAAGCGAAAGTACGGGTGAAAGAGGGAATGCGGATAGAGTGATAGAGAAAATAAAGGAAATGGGAGAGGAATTGAAGGTTGCAATGTTCTTAACGGGTTGTAAGACGGTAGAAGAATTAAAGGAAGCAGAAGTAATCATTACTGGTAAGACAAAGGAGATAGCAGAGCAGAGAGGTTTTCTAGAAAGGGTAAAAAGGAAAAGGAGAAAAGGATTATAGTCCAAACCAATCTGTTCACACTACTTCTACTCCTACCACTCTCTCACCAGCCCCCACATTCATTAATCTCACACCCTGCGTATTCCTACCCTGTGTGGGAATGCTCCGTGCGGAAATTTTCGTCACCATACCATCAGAGGTAGAAATCATCAGTTCATCGTCGTTCTTTACCTGCTTTATACACACTACTTTTCCGTTTCTTTCACTGACTCTAATGCTAATCACACCCTTACCACCCCGGTGCGATTCTCTATAAGCATCCAACCGTGTCCTTTTACCATAGCCTTTCTCTGTTATCGTAACGACTTTTTTTATTTCTTTTGTCATCCCCGAATTCAAATCAACAGCCTCAATACTTGCTATCTCATCCCCCTTTTCAAGTCTCATTCCCCTTACGCCTGCTGCATATCTGCCCATTTCCCGCAATTCCTCCTCATGGAACAAAATCGCCTTTCCATTCTTCGAGCTCAGGATTATACCTCTTTTCCCGTCCTGTAAGGGCTTAATTAGAGCTACATCTGCTAATGAATCGTCTTTTCTACGGTCAATCTTAACGGCAACGATTCCCGTAACGCGTATTGACTTCAGATTCGCGAGTGTGCTCCTTTTTACCACTCCCCGTTTAGTAGCGAAAATGACAAACGAGTTTGTTCCCGCAGCCATCTCCTTATCCAGGTCCTCAGGTATGGGAATTAGAGATGCGATTTTTTCTTTCTCCTCTCCTTCCCTCAGGTTTAAGTCCAGCCCTGGGATATTCACCAAGGGTTTCCCTTTTGCATGGCGACTGCTCGGAGGAATCAAGTATGTCTTTAAATGGTACGCTCTCCCGGACTCTGTAAATAGGATGAGACGTTCCCTCGTGGATGCACGTGTAAAATTGACGATAGCATCGTCTTCCTTCTTTTCTATCACTGCTATCCCCTTCCCTCCTCTCCTCTGCCGCTTAAAAATGTTCGCAGATAACCGCTTCACGTAATCACGCTGCGTAAAAAATAAGATTACCTCTTCTTCTTCTATCAAATCACGCTCGCTTAACGCCACCATTTCCTCTATCTCTGTTCTTCTCGCATCACCATACTTCTCCTTTAGTTCCACCAGCTCTTCTTTTATAACGCCAAATATTCGTGCTTCTGATGCCAATACCTCCCTCAGCCAACCTATTTTTGTCTCTAACTCAGCTCGCTCTTGCTCTATTTTGTCACGCTCCAGAGCACTCAATCGTGAGAGTTTCATTTCCAGTATCTCTTTCGCCTGATCCTCACTCAGTTCAAATCTGCTAATAAGTGCAGTTTTAGCGTTTTTGCTATCACTTGATGCCTTTATTAGCTTTATCACTTCATCTATTTGCGATATCGCAATGATTAAGCCCTCCAATATATGCCTTCGCTTCTCTGCACGCTCTAATTCATATTGCAGCCGTCTAATGGTTACTTCTTTCCTGTGCTTTATGTAGCACTCGATGAGTTCCTTTAGCGGTAATACTCGTGGCTCGCCATCCACCAGAGCGAGATTGATTACACCAAAGGTGGTTTCCAATTGTGTGTGTTTATAGAGTCGGTTTAACACGATAGAGGCATTAGCACCAGTTTTCAATTCTATTACTATTCTCATTCCTTTGCGGTCTGATTCGTCTCTTAGCCCACTAATACTCTCTACCTTGTACTTCTTAGCAAAATCCGCTATCTCTTCTACCAGCTTGCTTTTGTTTACCTGGTACGGGATCTCGCGTATGACTATACGCTCCTTTTTAGCCTTCTTTTCTATCTCTGCCTTCGCTCTTATCCTTATGCTGCCTCTACCGGTTTCATACGCATTTTTTATGCCCTCATAACCAAAAATGATGCCGGCAGTAGGAAAATCTGGACCTTTTATTATTCGCATCAGCTCCCTTATACTCACTTCTGGCTCGTCTATTACTTTTATTATACCATCTACAACTTCTGCCAAATTATGCGGTGGCATGTTGGTAGCCATTCCAACAGCGATACCAGAAGAGCCATTTATCAACAGGTTAGGAAGTTTTGCGGGTAAAATCTGCGGTTCCTTCAACGTGTTATCAAAATTAGGGATCCATTCGACAGTATCTTTTTCGAGGTCAACCAACAGCTCCTCTGCTATCTTCGAGAGCCTCGCTTCTGTATATCGCATTGCAGCAGCAGCATCACCGTCAACGCTGCCGAAATTACCTTGACCATCTATTAAAGGGTATCGGTAAGAGAAATCCTGCGCCATTCGCACCATCGTATCATAGACGGCAACGTCACCATGAGGATGATATTTCCCAAGGACATCACCAACAATCCTTGCTGATTTCTTATGTGGTCTATCATGTCTGACGCCCAGCTCGTGCATTCCAAATAAGATACGGCGATGCACCGGTTTTAGCCCATCACGAGCATCAGGAAGAGCTCTGCCTACAATCACGCTCATTGCATAGTCTATATATGAGCTCTTCATCTCGTCTTCGACGCTGACTTCTATTACACGCTCATGTCCTTCTTCCCTTCCCTCTTCCACTCCTCCATACTCGTTTTCGCTCATTTCAGTGCTAATGTATGTATTAGAATTATGGTTTAAGAGTAATAAAAGGTATTGGCTTTTCCACCTGTCAGGATGAAGGCGTTGACTTTACAGAATGTTTTTATACCCCAAATACCAAGTATATGCAAAGCTCCTCTAAGGATGGAAGAGGGAGATAATCAAATGTGCGCAGGTGGTCGAGTCCGGTAAGGCCCCCGACTGCAGATCGGGAGATCGTGGGTTCAAATCCCTCCCTGCGCTTGGTATCAAAAAATGGTGCTCAACGTTTATAACACACTTAGACGGAAGAAAATGGCTTTTATACCTCGTAAGGACAATAGAATTCAGTTATTCGTATGTGGACCGACAGTTTATGACTATTCTCACATTGGTCATGCGCGCACTTATGTGGCTTTTGATGTGATAGCGCGCTATCTACGATACAAAGGCTACGATGTCTTTTATCTTCAAAATATTACAGATATTGACGATAAGATCATAAACCGGGCTCGAGAAGTAGGAGTAAGCTGGAAAGAAATAGCAGATAGATATACAAAGGCTTATTTCGAAGATGTTCAAGCTTTGCGAATAACCAGTGTAAATAAATACGCTCCTGCTACACAGTACATTGATGCGATTTTAAGGCAGGTAAGAACACTTCTTGAAAAGGGGTATGCGTACGAATTAGACGATGGCATTTATTTTGACGTTTCGAGATTCAAGAACTATGGAAAGCTGTCTGGACGCACAGTTGAGGAGGCTGAAGATACTGTTTCACGAATAGACGAGGTAATAGGAAAGCGAAATATAGCTGACTTTTGTCTTTGGAAACTTCTAAAGCCCGGGGAACCGTATTGGGAATCGGAACTGGGCAAAGGACGACCTGGCTGGCACATAGAGGATACGGCAATAACAGAAACAGAGTTTGGACCACAATACGATCTTCATGGCGGCGCACAAGATCTGATTTTTCCGCATCATGAAGCTGAGATAGCACAGATGGAAGCTGCGAGTGGAAGAGAGCCAATGGTAAAATATTGGTTGCACACAGGCTTTCTGAAAGTGGGGGGAAGGAAGATGTCAAAGTCGCTTGGCAACTTTATAACGATTCGAGACGCATTAAAGAAGTGGGATGTGGATACCTTGCGCCTAATGCTTGTTTCAACGCACTATCGCAGTCCTATAAACTATACTGAAGCCGCCATGGAGCAAGCTAAGAATAGCTTAAATTATATACGTGGTGCGACGAGGGCAGCGAAAAAGAAAGTAGACGTGAAAAAGTGGATTGAAAAGTTCGTAGATGCGATGGATGACGACTTCAACACACCGAAAGTTGTAGCTCTACTTCTTGAAATGGGAAAGCGAATAAATAAAACTGAAGAGGATCTTTCACCTGCGATTTATGAAATAGGGGAGGTTCTTGGAATTGATTTCAGATTGAAAGAAAGACCTTTGCCTGCTGAATTGATGACGTTGATAAAGAAGCGAGAGGAACTGCGGAAACAAAAAAGATGGGCTGAAGCTGATAGAATCAGAGAAGAACTGAAAAAGAGGGGGATATTGTTGAGGGATACACCCGAAGGAACTGAGTGGTAAATTTCATCTCTCGCCTCCTCAACCGCTCTTCAACGAGTTTTGCAATGGAATTATATTTTCTTTTCTTTATATCCCCTCTCCCAGAATTGCTCTGACAATGATGCCTGCAAGTAATGCAAAGGTTATGCTCACAAGTGTCCCGACTAAATAGTACTCAGCCATTTTTCTATCCGTCAATTCATTGAACCTTGCAATAGATTTGGCAGCAAAAATAACTGTTATCGCCGTGTATTGATTAACCAACACAAAGGTTAAAACCATAATCCTTTCAACTATCCCTATAACCAGCCCGGCACCTCTTAAACCGCTGGTTTCTACTTCGTTCTCATATCTCCTGAGCATTAATTTAATAAAATAAGCACCAATAATGGTTACGATTATATATGCGGAAATTAGCACACAAATTTTGAAAGTATAATTCATTTTAATTCATTTCACCATCCCTCGACAGCCATTTTTGGCTTATTCTGTTCTGTCAGCCAGTTACGGATGATAAAATCTGCGAAAGTATCCTCCGCTTCTTTCAGCAATTTATATTTACTCCTTTTTAATATCTTGGAAAGGGTTTGTTTTTTTATGCCTATACTCCTCGCTACTTCTTCCAATGTGATACTACCCTTCTCGTTTTTTACTTTTCTGTAATATGTCACAATTTCTCTCTGCCTTTTAGTCCAGTTCCACATCACATCTGCCATGAAGTTCAATAAACACGTAACAATGTCATCAATTTCCCACTCGCTTTTGAATGTAATCCACATATTTTCTTTCTTTGCACTTTCTAACGCTTCAGATGCTTTATGGAATGCTTCGCCATCTATCTCACCAACATTTTCGCTTAATCTTGTAGATATATTACCAACGCCAATTCCCAGATAGAACTGATGTCTGATGTTTTCAAAAAACGCAAAATAAATATCAAACAGATATTTCGGTGAGGAAAGCATCCCTTGAAAACTGTCCCCGCCTATAACCATAAATTTTGCGGGTATCGCGTCATCAAATCTCCTGTTGACTATTCTTAAAGCACTTTTTAACTCTTCCTGAACTCCTACTCGGTCCTTCAACTTTCTCGAAGACTTCAGATCGCCGGTTACCACCACATACCTCTTCTGCAACGTACGTGTCATTTAGTTTGTTTTTTTATGTCTTTCTTATATCTTTAAAATATCACATTATTTTTTGAGCAAAAGATTATGAACGAAGAGATATCAAGACTTTGTTACCAATGCGGAGAATGCACCGGGGTATGTCCAATGCGAAGGGTATCGAAGTTTTCACCCCGTAGCTTTGTATATAATCTTTTTGCCTCCTCTGATTCTGAACATGCGAGTTTTAATATCGGTGAGCAATCTCAATGGAACTGTTTGATTTGTGAGAATTGCTATATTATATGTCCCCAAGAAGTAGATTTCCCTGCTCTTATACTAAATTTGAGGACAGAAGGAGAAGAGGGTGCGGGAGCAGAAGCAAAGGAAGATATTTTAGCGCATAGAATCTTCTCGGAAATAGCCACTTTCATGACCTACTTTGATAAAGGCGTGCCTACGGATTTCAAAGGGGAAATGGACGAAGGGAGCGAATATGGCTATTTTCCCGGCTGTTTGGATTATTTCGACCTGTTCATGGACGTAGGCGTGAACTATCATGAGATAGGCGACTACGCAATAAAGCTGCTGAATGAAATAGGGATAAAGCCAAGAATTGTAAGTCTGAAGTGTTGTGGTCATGACGTGCTTTATCAGGGCAATTATAAGGTTTTCGAGCAGCTTGCAGCCTACAATACGGAAAAAATAAAAGAGCTGGGCATAAAAAAGCTCGTTGTGAGCTGTGCTGAAGGGTTCCTCACATTTAAGAAATATTACGGGCTGAAAGCCGCCGGTGTGGAGGTTATACATATTTCTCAATTGCTGAGCGAGCGAATGGAATTCTCAGATACAGAAAAAGCGCGTAATCGAGCTATAACAGTAACATACCATGACCCTTGTGCGATGAAACGTTTCCAGATATACGAGGCGCCGAGGAATGCGATAAAGAGGTCAGGGGTGAAATATGTAGAACTGACGCATTCTAAGGACAATGCTCTTTGCTGTGGTGTCAGCGGGATGATGAACTGCAATGACATGAGCAAAGCACTGAGAGCTTTCAGGCTGCGCGAAGCGAAAGAGAAGAGGGTGGATGTGTTGATAACCACCTGTCCGAAATGCTTGTCACATTTGAGTTGTTTGAAGCATGAAAGTGAGAGAGAGGGGAAAGAGAGAGAAGAACAAAGTGAATATGAACGAGAATATAATTTTGAGATAGTTGACCTCGCGGTATTTTTGGGGCGACTATTGGAAAGCCCAAAAAGTTGAGATTTTGCTATCTATGGTTTGCCGAAATCTCAAAGAGGCGAGAGAATTTTTGAGTGAAGGAGACCTTGTTCAAGCCTCAGAAAAATTATGGGGGTGCAAGTGCGCTTGCGGTGATGAGCGGTGTAGCAAAGAGAGGTTTAAAGCTGGAGGAACATGGTAGTTTATGGTCTTTCGTGAATGTGCTTGCAATAGAGAGCGGTGATAAAGACCTCACCACATTTTTCCATGTGGCAAATAGCTTGCATCGGAACTTCTATGGGAATGAGATGAAGCGAGAACCTGTAGAAATCGCCGCGGTAAACATTGAGCAGTTAATTACTAACCGTAACTCCGCAAGTTAACCCATAGGTAGAACCTCAGGGAACAATGAACACATCTGTCTTGCTCTCTTCGGGATCTTAGCGAAGTACTCTCTTCCACTCTTTTCAACAATTTTTGTGACCT
>PIXU01000171.1 GCA_003601795.1 Candidatus Methanophagales archaeon | reverse complement strand
CACGTAAGACCGCGGCAGCAGCAAGAGCATCGTGCACCATCTTGTGCTCTCTCGGCTCTTCGCCATTCAAAAACATCTGTAAATCGCCCTGTATATCCACAACACCTAAATTCCGCTGGTCTATTGCGATACTTGCATACCCGAGACCACACAAATATTTCGCAAGCCTCTGCTCGCCTTCTTTTGTCACTGTTGCTCCAGGAAGCAGCACGACCCCCGGGACGAGTTTTCTATCTGGCGTTACGGGCATTCGCATAAGTCCTGATATTTCCGTGCCTCTGCTTGTAAACGTGACCTTATAAAGCGTGTAATTGTCAGCAGTTTCGAGCGTCGTCAATTGATATACCGGTGTACATTTCGGGTATTCCAACAGCCCTTCGCTAGTAACCGCCCAATCCTGCGCCTGCCTGGTAACACAGCCCGAAAGAAGTATCACCGTGATTGTAACTGATGCAATAGCGAATACCGCCGCAAACAATCGTTTCATTTTCCCATTCTATAAAAAGTAACTTCCTTCTATTTAATTTAATATTTAAGTCAAGGGCTCAGCGAGCAGGTTATGCGGAAGAAAAACGACACGCTACGCTATAGGATATATTTAAACGAATGAAAATGTTATTATGGGAAGATAAATTATATCTTCTTTTATCGTTATCTTTTCTGTTGTGTTTGATATCACAATTCCATATCTGGATCTGTATGTTTTAATAGCTTTTCCAATCTGACTTTTACCCTTCTTTCCAAGACCGACTTCAATGGGTATTATATTTTCTCCTGTTGCATCTTGAAGTAAGAAATCAACCCCCTCCTTTTCTGCGTCATAAAATATTCCCGGGGGCATATTTACCGTCTCCTTCATCCTGAAAAAGTACGAGGCAACGAGGTTTTCTGCTAACACCCCCAGCATCTCACGGTCCTTTGTGTCATATGTGCCGAGTTTGAACCTTATAGCAGCATTTATTGAAGGAGATAAAAAATAGTATTTCCATGGTTTTCTTATGATCTTCCCGGCACCACCATAAGGCTTTATGCTAAAAATCAAATGTGTCTTCTCCAGAACATCCAATATACTCCTTATCAAAGTCGGTGATGTTTTCAATTTATTTGCAAGCTTTGAATCAGAGGTTCCACCTGGTTTTTGCAGTGCTAAAAAGGTAAGAACTCTTGAAATAGTCTCTCTTGTTTTTGTACTGAAAGATTGTGCGGAAAAGACATCTTTTTCTATCACCCTGTCAATCATGCTGAATATTCTTTCATACACGTCTATCTGGTCTATACCCAATCCAAAGGGAAATCCTCTGCAAGACAGAAAATCCTCCCACTCTTTTTTAATTGGCTTAGATATTCTCAACATTTTTTTCCTCAGTTCATTCTCGTTTCTGGATGCATGTTGTATAGATGCTTCGTCCCCTCTGAAAATCAATTCTCTCAAACTTTCAGCCATGCCTCCCGGTGGAAAAAGATCATATTTTAAGATGAGATATTCTGAGAAATTCATCGGAAAAACAGTTTCTTTCTTTGTTCTTCGTGCAGCATCCACACTCATCTCTAAACTCAATGCAGAAGAACCGGTAAATACTAAGAAGACCTTTTTGCTCTGATCATATAATATCTTACCTGTTTGTGACCATTCTTTATCATAATGTGCCTCGTCTATCAGGATAAACAATTCTTTATCCAGATTTACAGGAGAGGTTTGATGTACTTCATCAATAAAAACATCAATTACCTCAGTTATCCTGGCTCCCAGATATACCTTCAGTTCATCAGTAGAGAGATAAAGAATCCTATCCTGCTCTATCTTTTTATCGTCCCTTAAATATTCGTATATCTGAAAAAGGATGGTTGTCTTCCCCACACCCCTTAGACCGGGCATAACCACAAATCTATTCTCGATATTACCAATCAAAAAATCGTCAATGTACTTTTTAATTCTAAAATAAGCTCTTCTGTATTTGGTGGGGCTGCCATCTATCCTGGTATAATTTTGTGCTAATCTCGGTGCTTCTCTTAACTTTGCAATGACATATCTAAGCAGGATCTCTCTATCAATATCTCCCACTCGTTCCACCATTTTCTCAACCCTTCTACCACATTTTATACTTATTTGTGTATAAGTCTTTATAAAGATTTATACATTTAAATGTATAACATCTTTAACCTTTAATCTTTCACCTCTTCTCCATTTTTAAGGCTGTCCAACAAACACCAAACAACTCACTACATACCTATAAAGAGTTTTTAAACATCCCGCAGTTATAACTATTAACTATTAACTATTCTTAGCGTATAAAAGCGAGGTGATAGTGAGAAATGGCGATAAGGACTGATAAAATGTGACAGTCGTGGCTATTGACCCTGTATCCACGTCGAATACGGGAAGCTTTAAGTGTCGTGCTAATAATTATTTGTTTATATTTAAATTTAAAGAAGGAATATATAATAAAGACAAAGTGGTGCGTCGATGGTCTAGGGGTATGACTTGGGCCTTCCAAGCCCACAGCCCGGGTTCAAATCCCGGTCGACGCATACTCAAACCCAAGTGCATCTTCAATCCTTCCCAATTCCACACCTGTCGTCTCATAGCCCGCGGCATATCCTTTCGTGTTCGCGAGTAATGCAGCGCCTATCAGCGGTACACCAAAATTTACACTCCCTATCTCCACCGGTAACTTGAATATCTCCTCCAGATAGCTCAGTTCAGCCCTTGTGGCATCTTTATGTGCGAGAACACCTCTGTTCGTCGCCACAGCTGCCATTCCCACAGTGCGCAATCCACCTATCTCTCCTCTGTATACATCCACAGCCAGCGTCTCTCTTATCACCTCTATTGCCTCATCTGAGAGTCCTGGATGTACGAGTGCAGCGGTATCATTTGTGAGTATGATATTACCTGCTGCGGTCATCTTCTCCTCTATTGGCAGTCGTCTTATTTTACACTCCACCCCCTCTGCTTTTGCTACACTTCTTATATGCTCTATCTCGTGCTCCAGCGTGTACTGAGAAACAACAAGACCATTTGAGTTCCCGGCTGCCAAACACCCGATTAATGGCATCTCCGCGATATAAGTCCTTACGACCTTCACCTTAAGCACCTGCTCCAGCTCTTCTGCCAGCCTCTCAGATACATGCGTGGGCAAAAGGAGTAAAGATTCGGTACAAAGCGCGAAGAGACCTATGTAAGGACTGCCATCTATATCAAATGTGAATCTCCTCTGCCTCTGCAATCCCTTCTTAATCATTATTCAACAAGTTCTGCTCTAACTGTATCCTCCTCTTCCCTCGTCACTCGCACCCGAACCCGGGATGGTGGCTTCTGCGAGCCTCGCTCCCATATCTTCTCGTTCAGTGTATTGCCAAGGATCAGATACTCAGCCTTCGTATGTCGCATCAAAAATTCTCTAATCAGAGCTATCGCACGTTTACTCCTCTTCCACCGTGGCGCCTTCTTCACCGCCCTCAACGGTATCGTATAAATACGCTCATCTTCTCCTTGCTCTTCCATCTTCAATCACCAGTTTTCATTTATATTTATACTTATACTTTCAGAGTCACCCGTCTCCAATTTCTCCTCTTTGGATGCGTAGTCACTCTCCTGTTCGTCTTCACCATTATCCAGGCAGGTACCCGCCTGTTCTGCTTGTTCGCTTTACAAAGTCTGAGCTTCCTGCCTCTCGTATTCTTCCCTATTGCCATTTGTCTATCTATGTCTATGTAATATTCTTTATAAAGATTATTTTTTCTATTTAAATAAAGGTCTATATCAAAACGAAGATGTAAGATGAGCGATGTATTACTATCGGTATTTAACAGGCTTGGAGATTATGCTTCTAAATACAGGGTGATTTCAGAAGGTGAGCTCAGATTGAGGATAAGAGAATCGCTGGAACTGGAATCACTCAGCATGAGAGAAAGGGAGGCGCTGGAGGAGAACCTGGGGGGAGACCTAGAAGAACTGATATTCAATAGTATAACAACACGTGAGGACAAGATCTCTGTCTTCTCGCCCGATATGCAGACGAAGATAAACTATCAGGGTGAGATCTTTTACTGCCTTCCCACGCACAGGTATATGGGTACAGAGCTGGAAGATGCCTTTTTGCGCTGGTCTGCGATAAAAAATCCGCCAGATACAGTGGCGGAGGTCGTAGTAGATTTCATGCATAGGGCGGGATACCAGATACAGACACATGAGGTAAGGAATTTGCATATATGCGGGCAATATGAGCATAAATATGAGTACATCGATCTGCTCGCAGTTAAAAGCAGTGATAAACACCTGCGTATCTTGATATTATCTTCTATTAAGTTCGTCCCATATCTTATGGGTGGCAATTCGGCTGTGGATGGTGATGCTGATGCTGATGTGATAGTGGTACCAACAGAGAAGACTCCTGCCCCTTTTATATCATTCTTCCGGGAGCACGATGTGGGTGAGATGATGATCTGGGTAGCGGATGTCGAACGGCATACATTAGACCCATTTATAGGAATTCCACAGGATAAAGAGATAGAATCCAATTTCACAAACCCTGATAAGGCAAGAAGAGCAGTAAGCGTGTGGATGAAGAAGATGCGAATATTGGACTTCTAAACGTGATAAGAGCCATGTCATCGATTTTGATAAAGGGCGTGCAGGTGATGGGTAACGGTAATGGTAAGGAGAAGGATATCTACATAGAGGGCAATTTGATAGAAGAGATCGCGGATCCAGGAAAAGGAAAGAGAAGCGAAGCAGAATTCGTGCTCCAGGGTCACGGTAAAGTAGCAATACCTGGACTCTTTAATGCCCATACACATGCAGCAATGACACTCTTGCGTGGATATGCAGATGACATGCCACTTCACGACTGGCTATCTGATAAGATATGGCCTGTGGAGGCGCGGCTGACCGAAGAAGACGTTTATTGGGGTACAAAACTTGCATGCCTGGAGATGATAAAATCAGGGACTGTCTTCTTTAATGATATGTACTGGTATTTCAGGGGCAGTGCGAGAGCAGTAACCGAATCAGGTCTTAGAGCTGCGCTATCTGCGGTCTTTATTGATGGTCTTGATGAGGAGCGTGCGAAAGAGCAGATACGTATAAATGAGCGTTTATACCACGAGAGTAAAGGTCTACCCGATAGAATTATCTTCGTATTGGGTCCGCATGCAGTCTATACGGTCTCTGAGAAGAGCTTATGCTGGGTACGCGATTTTGCAGAGCGACATGACCTCCTGGTTCATATCCATCTATCAGAGACCGAAGAAGAGGTAAAGAGCTGTGTAGACCGATATGGAATGCGTCCAGTTGAATTCCTTGACAGTATCGGGTTCTTAAGTCCAAGGACAATAGCAGCCCACTGCGTTCATCTAAGCAGTAGAGAACTGGCTTTGTTAAAACAACATGGAGTTAAGATAGTACACAATCCTGCATCGAATATGAAGTTGGCAGCAGGGCGAATGCCATACGAGCAAATGAAACAAGCAGGATTGTACAGGAATATCGCACTTGGAACCGATGGCTGTGCATCGAATAACAATCTTGATATGTTTGAGGAGATGAAGATAGCTTCATTATTTCATAAGGTATTTACCAATC
Source organism: Candidatus Methanophagales archaeon (assembly GCA_003601795.1). Lineage (GTDB taxonomy): Archaea > Halobacteriota > Syntropharchaeia > Alkanophagales > Methanospirareceae > QEXZ01. Next base: position 1,002 of record PIXU01000171.1, on the reverse strand, counting down.
CAACAGTGATGCCAGCGGAAGAGGCGTTTGAACTCGCAACTGTGAATCCAGCCAGGATGTTTAGACTGAACTCAGGAGCGATTGAAGCGGGAAAACTCGCCGATATCGTACTGCTGGACTTGAAGAAAGTAGAACTTGTGCCAAACCATAATTTAATCTCGAATATAGTATATGCAGCGAGTGGCTGTTGTGTTGATACTGTGATATGTGATGGTAGGATTCTAATGTCAGACAGGGAAGTAGAGGGCGAGGAAGAGCTAAAAGAGAAGGCGAGAGAGGTTGCTTATAGGCTCGTGGAGGATTCTTAATATTACCTTTTTGGAATTATGGGAAGAATGGGCGATACAATTATAGTCAATCCGTCAATGAATTACAAAAATAGGTGCCGAAGATTTTTTGGATATGGTTAAAAATGGCCATCCATGATCTTAATCTAAAAGAGGTCGTTGCGAGCTATATGGAAAAGGTCCCTGAGGTGAGGGAGTATTGCGATCGCTGTTTGAGAACCGAACGCTGGGATGGAAGCGTGGTTCTGATGATCGTTGATGCATCCTTTACATCCCTCGGCTTGAATTACTTCCAGGCAATTGTGCCAAAAGTGGCAGAATTTAAGAGGCGATTCATTGATACAGGGCTGATAAAAAACGTTGAGGATTTAGCAACTGCAGATATCGAGAATTTGAGGTCTGTCTGGCGAAATAAGAGGTCATGGGCAGTGGCGAAGGCGGTTGCAGCGTATCTCGCTACGATTAAAAATGAGATCAAATCAGATGACCGTACGGCATTCATTTACTGGGCAAAGAGCGCTAAACTTGAGAATTGGGAAGAAGACCCGATTGGTAAGATCAAAGGTGTGGGAATAAATACCTTCCAATATCTGAGAATGATGGCAGGGGTTGATACCGTGATGCCGGACAAGATAGTTAAAAGGGTTATAGGAGAGATTTTTAAGAAAGCTGGTTTGACTATGCCACGTAGTGATCTTGAATTCATAAAAGAGGT
>PIXU01000170.1 GCA_003601795.1 Candidatus Methanophagales archaeon | reverse complement strand
TTTTCGTTCAGATATGCGTGCATATCGGCGAGAAGCACGATTATGTGAAAACCAATGCGTTGCAGTTCACGCAGCTTGTTCAGTATGGGCAAATGCCCGATGTGCACACTGCCACTCGGCTCATATCCTACATACGCTCTTAACTCCCTGTCTGACCCGGACGTTGACTTTGCCATTAATGCCAGAGCATCCACTAATTCTTCCCTCGTTATTATCTCCTCCACGTTTCGTTCTAAAATCTTTATCGCTTCGCTTTCTTCCATTTTAACTGCTCATTTTCGATTCTGCATAGATATTACCGGTAAAAGAGAGACAATACCATTTTCCCTTTTGTCTGCCTTCACCTAATTATAGGTAATTAATTCACCTTATAAAATTATCGCTCCGCTTAACTTCAACTCCTTTCAAATATATAAGAAAAATGAAGCATTCGAGCTATTCAAAAGATATGAGTAGCAATAAGATAACGGTTGAATTCGGGAGAGCATCAAAACAATTTGAGGTCATAAAATCACCAGTACCGCATATTTTAGTCGAATCGAATAATGAGCTACATGGGTGGTGGAATGGAATAGAGCCAGATGGAAATAGAGAATGCACAGCAGAGAAGCTCTTAATAAACCCTCATAACGGGTGCAGCCATAATTGCCTGTTCTGCTATTCCCATGCGTTGGGTGGGTATTTCAGGATATTTCGAGAATACGGAGTTGTCGCGGTATTCAAGGATTTTGATAAGAAAGTTGCGAAGCAGTTGGATGGAATAAGAGTTGCGAGTTGCAGGTATCTTTCACCGGTTACTGGTCCTTTCCAGGCGATAAAGGAAAAATATGGATTGAGCGAGAGGATAATAAAGGCGTTCGTTGACCAGAATGTTCCGGTGCAGTTCACCACAAAAGGAAGGATAAGCGACACTGCGATCAGATTAATTAAAGAGCAAGAGCATTCGTTTGGCAAAGTTTCTATTCTTTCTCTGGACGAAGATAGGCGACAGCGGCTGATGGCTGGCGGTGCGTCAACAGATGAACTGGTGCGAAATATAGAACGGCTTGCGAATGAGGGCAAATTCGCCGTGTGTCGAATTGACCCAATAATTCCTTGTGTGACTGACGAGAGGGGAGAACTGGAGGAATTGGTGCGAAGAGTGGTAGATGCTGGTGCAGGGCACACAATAGCGAGTTGTATGGATATTCCAAGAGCTTTGAAGTATGAAATTTACGAGGAGCTGGAGGAAAGGTTTGAAATTCCAAAAAGGAAGATGAGAGGGTTATATACAGAGATAATAAGCGGACGGTTTCATGTGAATATAGAATACAGGAGAAAGTTGTTTGGAATGATGCGTGAGATTTGCGATAGAAATAAGGTGACGATGGGTCTCTGTATGGAGTTTGAGTCGCTTGGCGGTAAGAAGGTAAAAGGGCTGAATAAAAGGTTTATGTGTTCGAACAATTGCGAGGGTGTTGATGTACCGATTTATGTGAGAAAAAGAGATGGAAAGCAGTTCGAGCCGGTTAAGGGCTGCAACGGAAATTGCTTGAAATGTCATTTTACGGATAAAGAGCCGGTGTGTGACATACCAGACCTGAAGAAGGCAGGAGCATGGAAATTGTGGGATTACAGAAGGTGGAGTAAGCTTTTCGAATATTCTCCGTGAGCAGTAAAACCTCAGTAGAGAAAAACATGACGTAATAGCGCCTCGATGCACAGGAATCATAATGATTACAAATTAATCTTCTGCCCTTTAATTGAAGAATTAAGTTTGTAGATTCAATTAAGATGGTCAGGAAGACAAATATTGTGGTTGAAATAAATGTTGTGTTCATAATTTTCACTTCCTTACAGAGCGCTTTCGATTTCGTTAATGCTTCTTTTCTTCATTTTGTTTTGGATTTATCTCGCCTTAAAATAAGTTACGTTTTCTACTTCGTCCATATAAATTTTTTCGATACATGCCTGTATTGTTTCTCCACCTGTCCATTCCAAATGCGTTTTCAAAAGTTCCAGGTCGAAGATTCGTTCCCAACTCCGCATGATTTCTTTTGGTTGAATTGTCCACAGCCGCACCATATTCGATTTAGTCATCCTTACACCCTCTTAGGAGAAGAGGCGTATAACTTTTGGACGGTAAGCACAGCTCCTTCTAAACGAAATCAGTCTCAATCAGCATTTCTTGTAAAAAAGCGCTTTTTCGCTTATATATCTCTTTCCTCTCCTCAACGATAGCATCTACCGGCGCCATTCCAGAACAAATTTCATTTGATATGAATTGCCATTCCCTCAGATTTCTTAGTGCAGTTATCATAGAATCTCCCGGGGTATCAAACTCTTTGCGCCTCACTTTACGAGTTAAATACTGCAAGAAATCAAGAAGTAACTCCCCTTCTATCTTTCCACCACCTGCCCATACAAATTTCGATGGTAAATTACTCCATAATTCCGAAGGAGTGTCTTTCCATATCCTTATGGCTTCTTTCTCGTCTTCGTGCTGGCTAAACTGCTTTTTTAACTCGGAATCCATGCTTTCTCTTATTTTAGGATGGAAAATATTCAGAATACCCCCTGTTTTTGAATACACCGCCTTGTATACAAATTCCTTTTCACTTAATGGCAGCATCTGGTGATAATATTTGAAAGTAGGCGCTTTCTTTATGATCGGGAAGGCATTGAAATAATTTGAAGCGCTTTTAGTTATCACGATGTCCTCATACGGCGTTCTATCATTTAATTCCGGGGAAGGGACGTTTAGATTGCATTCAATCTGAATTAAAACAACCTTCTCTACACTTTCTTTCGTCGGAAGCCAGAAATCAAAAAGTCCAAGATTCACAGATTCTTCATCTCTGCTGGTTGTTCTTCTTCTCACCTCAACCACCTCATTTGCTTCAAAGCACGTTTTGCTTCAGGATACCGTGGCATTAGCGCCAGAGCTTCTTTTAAAAACCTTCCTCCTGCTTCATAATCGTGTTCCACATTTATTTTAAAAACTGCGAGGTTGTATAAAGACCTTGCTTTAATCTCTTTCGGTTTATTTGCGGTTTGATAGTTGATAACCGCCTTTTCGTAATGCTCAAATGATTTGTCAGACACGCCTAAAAGATGAATTATACAAAACCGAGATTATAATGGCAGTGTGCGTCATCGGGTTTCAATTCCAGGCCCTTAAGGAATCCATCCCGTGCTTTGAGTACATTACCGTAATAGCGAAGTTGTAATTCTGCCAGTCCGACTTCAGTAAACCAGTTGGGTGTGTATGTTTCCAGTAGCCTGTAATACTTCTCAATGCCCGGGGCATATTTTTCTTCATCTGCTTTTATAAATAAAAACATCAGGCAGCCCCATTCGAGCGTGATCTTTGCTTTGTTCTTTTCCATATAGTCTCTGAAGTAATCTAAAAGAGATGGTGGCGATTCTAATTCTTCCAGTATTATATTTTTGTAATTTTCTTCAGTTAAAACGACATTATAGTCCTTTTTGATTTTTGCTAAGTATCTTTGCAGACTCTTTTTCGCCATGGTGTAGATAAAATCTATCTTACTTTAAAAAATCTTTGTTTAGTTTCCTTATTGCTTTTATCAGTGCGTCGGGAGTAATGTCAAATACTACGTTATTAGAGTCACATTGTGGACAGAAAGCAGTTTCTATAAATTCTCGTTTACCATCAGTTCGGAAGAAGCAGTATTCTATTCCATGATTCTGTTTCATATTCAATCTTAGTATCCCTCTGTCACTTTCGTCCTTAATACCTTCAACGAGGAAAAGTCTTCGCGGGAAAGAGCCATTAAAACCGCAATCTGCACATTCTACGGGTCCAAAGTCCCTGAAGCCCTTTCTCTTATCCAATTTTTCTATTTCCCTCTCTGATAGTTCACGTACTCTTATTATGTTCTTCATGTTCTATATTCTCCCTCCCTTTCTGTTGCAACAAACTCAACTCGACCCCTCTTTCTCCTCCTCTTCTTCCTCATCCACTTCAAAAGTATATCTCGTGAACATAGGATAATAGTAGTTAAAAAACACCCAAAAGGAATCTGCTCTTGGCAAATGCAGTTCATGCACATCCATTATTTTCTCTTCAAGCGTTTCCACATCTTCAATTTCATCTATATCCGTCCTGAGCAGTGAAAGGTGATAATTCTGACTGGAAACATCAGCTACGATGAACCTCAGGCTCAAATATTCTGATAGTGGCACAAGAGCAACTAAAATCAAAATCACGGTTAAAATGACCTCGGAGAACGAATAGGGCGTTTCCTGAACGGCGAAAATCAATTCACGGACAATGCGGTAATACGGATAAATCAGAGCAATAGCCAAAAGCAGAATGAATATTATCATGACGATAACCCCGCTCACTTTTATCCTGCGTTTCCCTTTATTTTCGGTATGCGGATTTTCGGTTGAGGAAGCTGCGGAAACAGGCTTTCTTAGTCCTATGGTCAGTAGTAAAGAAAGAAGTACAAATAGAATAACGGGTGTCCACATCCACCAGCTTTTCTCGCCAGTAATCAGAAGCACGAGGATACACAGTAAAGATAGTGTCCCAAAAGAAGAAAAAAGGGGTTTAACCCATCTTAAACTCCAACTAAAAGAAGGTACTTGCCCTACTTCGTCCAGTCCTTTATCGAATCCCTTCTTGACACTCTGGATACAATACAATAACCAAATAAGAAGTGCCAGATAAAGTGAGGGGACATAATGCGGTGCCAAAAATCCGTCTTTCCATGCAGCATAAATGCTTATGGAAAAAGCGATTAAAAAGATAAAGAGAGAATAGTCCCCGCGTAAGAGATTGGCAAAACCGCTGTTATGTTCAATCCTATGGTCTATAATCCCCCTTAATTCCTTCTTTAACCTCAATAGTTCTCTATCCCCATTTCTTCCTTTGCTCATTCTAACATCTCCCCAAATGCAGATTTGTGACGTTTATCAGGGTTATCAAAACTAATCTCTTTCACGTCAAAATGTTCAGGGTCTTCTCCAGCAAGAACTTCATGCGGGGTTGGGCTTCCTATAATCACCCCCAAACCAGTTGAAGGGTTGACTACTTCGAACTCATGAAGATGGTAATCATCCCAACCCATAGCGTCTTGAATGGCAACATGTAAGTCCCAGAATGTATAAATTTCTTGGACTTGTATTTGCCGCCAAATAGGTGGTTTAATTCCCTTCAGCGTAATCTTAAATTGGAACACAGGATCGTATTTCTTTTTCGCCATGCTTCCCCCTCTTGATTTTTAATTCTATTGCTTCTATTTTATATATATAAAAATATGTTCATTCCAATCCAATTTCTTTTTTCTCAATTGTCCTTGTAATTCGGCTAAGTGCCACATGGTAAAGTATCCAATCGTCAAGTATAATGAGAAGAGCAAAAAAGAACATGAACAGTTTTGTGGTTACTTCAGGTTTTGAGATCTGTTCCAGGAACTCGCACATCCTCCACATCATTGCCAAACCTTTTGCACGGTCCAGAATCATATTTCAAGCTGGATTCTCCATCCCTCTCTGGTAGTATAACCCCTGCTATTTATCTTTTTAAACGCCTCTTTCATCCCATCGTGCCACCTATCAGGCGCTTTTTCATACATTATGTAGAGCACGTCATCCTCTAAGGACCAGTAAAGCGATGATTAGGCACATAAGAGCCGTATTCATCTCATACATCGGCTCCGGCTCGCTATCCTCTATTCGCTTTTTAATCCCCGCCATCTCGTTTTCAAGCCTTTCGATTTCCTTCTCCTTTTCTTTTATCTTCGCAGCGTACCCCGCGACCTTTTCATACGCTTCCTTCTGTTTTTCCTCCTTGATCTCCTCGAATTCCAGCTCTCTCTTCAGGGCATTAGTTAAGGCATTTGGGTTGCAAATTCTCGTTTTTTTTTTTTAAACATCGACTCCTACTTGATTCAGTTCCTTCTTATAAGTGGCAATGAGCCGATAGATGTGCCGCTCAGAATATAACTTATCAGGGACTACTCCATCCTCAACGAGTGCGTCTCTCAGTTTTTTCCCGTTGAGTCCGGCCTCTAAGAATTTCTTCTTGACACAGTCTCTCATCTCCTTGTTTCTGTCGGGATTTCCTTCTCGCTTGTCTATCAGTCCTAAAAATCCCTCTTTTTCGTATCTGTGCCTTATCCTGTTGAGTGTCGTGACTGTAACCTCACATTCTTCTGCGAATTTTATCTTCTCGTGTCGCTTCTTCGCCTCCTCTGCTTTGCTCAACAGTTCCTTATAGCGCAAAGCCTTCTCCAATTTCCCTTTAGATAGTGCTACGTCCATAATCACCACCG
>PIXU01000169.1 GCA_003601795.1 Candidatus Methanophagales archaeon | reverse complement strand
CCTCCGAAGGGCTATGAATTGTTGAATTTTACTCTATCGATTTAAAATACGTTTTAGAGCAAAAAGACGGTTTAGATGGCTTCATTCAAAATGTCCGATTCGGAGAATTTTTCCAATATAAAGGATTGAGGAAATAATGGATGTGAGCATGGAAAAGAATAAAGAACTGCTTAAAAAGCTCGCTGAGATGTAGAAAGCAAAATGCCTTGCGAGCAGAGATGCCCCGCAATTTAAAGGTTGTCTCACAATTCAAAATCTCAGCAAAAGGAAGCTCAGATAGGGGTTTATAACCAAAAAGAAGCGTTCCCGTTCGCAAAATATCTATGGTCATTCCGAAAAGTAACCACAGATTACACAGATTTACACGTTTTTTTTCTTTTTACTGGGCAGGCGGGCTATTTTTAACGGCATTGCTCCTTTCATCCGTGTCAATCTGCGTTAATCCGTGTCAATAATTTATTTTCTATTTTTTTGTGCTAATCTTGTGAATACTCGTGGTTTATTAATTGCAATTTGTTACTGGAATGGCTATAATGATGGGACAAGCTCTTTATTCCAAGGTGGATAGGTTATGGGGCTCAATTACGAGTTTGGAATTTACACTACACGATGCCCTTCCAAAAACCGCCCCATCCTCTTCAAAGCCTCTTTTATCTCATACTGCGATACCGCATAAGAACACCTTACAAACCCCTCTCCCGAAACACCAAATACGCTGCCCGGTATTACCACCACCTTCTCCTCTAAAAGCAGTCGCTTCACAAACTCTTCCGAAGTTTTGAAACCTGTATTTTGGATAGACGGGAACGTATAAAACGCACCTTTTGGCTCAAAACAGCTCAGCCCTATTTCTCGCAGTCCTTCTACCATCAACCTTCTTCTCCGGTTGTATTCGCTCACCATCTGCTCCATTTCGTCATTGGTCCTCAAAGCTTCCATCGCCGCCATCTGTGCCGTAATCGGCGCGCAGAGCATTATATACTGATGTATCTTCATCATCGCTTCTATTACGTCTTTATTCCCAGCGGCATACCCTAATCGCCATCCGGTCATTGCATACGCCTTTGAGAAACCATTCAGCAGTATCGTCCTATCCTTCATTCCGTTGAGCGATGAGAAGCTTTTATGTTTGCCATCATAAGTCAGCTTGCCGTAGACCTCATCCGAAATAACGAGCAAATCGTGCTCGGTCACCACATCTGCTATCTCTTCCAGGTCCTTTGTGCTCAGTGTTGCTCCTGTGGGGTTGTTAGGATAGCTCAAAATAATCGCTTTTGTCTTATCCGTTATTTTTTGTTCCAGTTTTTCCGCCCTCAGTTTGAATTCGTCCTCAACCCCGGTATCCACGCAGACGGGACTCCCACCGGTAAATAGCGTGCAGGGCTTGTAACTCACATAAGAGGGCTCGTGAATTATCACCTCGTCGCCTGGATTAGCGATAGCACGAACGGCGAGGTCGAATGCTTCACTTACGCCGGTTGTTATGAGTATCTCACCCTCCGGGTCGTAATACACGGAATCATCCGTATAAACCCGGTCTGAAATCATCTCCCTTAACTCCAGCAGACCCCAATTGCTCGTATAGGATGTATATCCTTTTTCTAACGAGAATATGCACGCTTCCCGTATACTCCACGGGGTTACGAAATCGGGCTCGCCGACACCCAATGAAATCGCTCCTTCCGTCTGCTGCGCGATATCAAAGAACTCCCTTATCCCGGAACCTTTTAGTCCTTTTACCCTATCTGCTACTCTGTCTGACATCATACTCCTATCTCTTCTCTTATTTTTTTCTTTTAGCACAGGTTTTCTTTTTTCCTAAAAAAGAAAAAGTGTTTTTTAGAGTGTTACTGCCAATCGTTCTCCCTTCTCCTCCTCTCCGTACATCTCCCCATTCTCCTTATACGTTTTCAGTAAAAAATGCGTCACCGTGTTACGAACCCCTTCCAAAGGCGCTATCTTCTCTGCAACGAAATACGCAACCTCGTGCATTGTCTTTCCCCCAACCAATACTGAAAGGTCATACTCGCCGGAAATCAATCGCACGGACTTCACTTCGGGAAATCGCGATATTCGTTCCGCGATGGAATCATAACCCGTGTTCCTTTCAGGACTGACTTTTACGTCTATTACCGCTTGCACGGTCTCTATCCCGGCTTTCTCAGGGTTTATCAACGCTTTGTATTTTCTTATAATTCCGCTGCTCTCTAATTCCGATATGATGCTCTTCACCTCGCCCTCATCCATGTCCACCATCTTCGCTATCTCATTATCGCTTAGCCGCGCATTTTCTTCCAGTATCCTCAGTATTTCATTCTTTTTCTGTTTTTCCTTCACCTTTTCGTTCATGCCAATCACCTTTGTTCTTGTATATAAAGTATAACTTCCATCTACTTAAGACACTGATTTACACGGATGCGGACTTGTTTACGTTTAACATTGCTGATTTTTATTTTATAATCATTCATTCCGTACCCTTGAAACTATTTACTGCCTCCTCTCTTTTTCTCGCCTTTCCGCCGTCTCTTGCTCTCTTACCTGATTTGAAATGATGAATGCGAAAACCGCCATTCCCAAAGAATTGGAGACAATCATGGGCACACTGATAGCTTCAACGACCATAACTGCTTTTGAATATGGCTGTGCAATAAGAAGTATCAGAATCATGTGAAAGGATTCCATAAGCGCTGCAAAGACCACTGCTCCGGGAAAGCCGATGAACTTACCCTTTTTAATAGATAGATAACACCTCCAAATAATCCCGTAAACACGGTGGCAAGTGAACAGGGGACACACGTGAATCCCCCTACAAAATAGCGATGCACACCGCCAATCAGTCCCGCTCCCACGCCGATCAAAGGTCCACCAATTAAGCCTCCTATCATTGGACCGAGGTCGCGGACATTTGCAATCGCACCAAAAACCTCTATCCCGGAGTACGTGCCGAATACAGAAACCGCTCCGAAGATTAAAATTAGAATAGCTCGGTTTTTAAGCGTGAATCTTTTGTTCAGTATCTCCATGAAATATTTGGTGCGAGTGATAAGATAGGCGATTACCACGATTACGCATATCTTCTCGACCAGCGCCAGTAAAAGCTTGAGGATGGTGACTTCAATTTTGTTCTCCTATCACAAATAATTAATAATTACTTCATTTCTACATGTTTTTACGGCATAATCCATTTAACTCCTCCTTTCTTCCCAAGTTGGCATTGGCCAGATAAGCTCTTTTGTGCCAAGATCCCCGGGCCATACGGTGTAATATTCTTGATCAATGATCTGACAGATTATTCCTTTTCCCAATGTATTCTGATGCGTCTCCAGATCAAATATGACCCCGTCCCAGGGCATTATAACCTAACATTACGAGTTTTATAGGCTACGATAATATGAATTTACGTCATATCGCAATCTAAGGGGCATTACTCATTCATAACCAGCTAAAAGCTTTATATACTTGTAGCCCATATATGGACT
>PIXU01000168.1 GCA_003601795.1 Candidatus Methanophagales archaeon | reverse complement strand
TGAGTGTTTCCCTTGTTGAAGAGTATCTGGAGATCATTAAAACATACTACCCTGAGAGTATGCATTTAAATAGAATGGAGGGGAATATAGATGGTAAGGGTAACTAGGTGTCATATGACACTATTATCATTTCAGTGCCGTTTAATCAAAACATAAAAGGAGCCCTTTGTAAATGTAGAAATTGCGGCGAGATATATATGCCCGATGAAAAATCAGGTGCTCATATACGGTCATTTAGTGATAAAACATTGTCAAACCTCTTTAATGAAGATTTTACGCCAATTAAACATTTTTATATCGGATTAACTCATTCTGATCCATTTATAAATCTAAAACAAAAATTGGGATATTATAATCATTCGGATTTTGTTAAATGTCCAAAATGTGGGTCATCTGAACTTGAGTATAAAAAACCTGATTTTATCAGTAAATTAATCACGAGAATGGGCTGGGTTTTTGGAAAAAAGCAACCTATATGGGTTGTTTACATTTATGAAAAACAATAATCGAGTATTATCTTAATTTTTATTGATTGCATCAGCCAAAGAATTACCTGAGTGTGCTCTTAAAAACCCGCAATTCATCTTTATTAAACCCTTTCAACAACCATAGCAACCCAAAATAAATCCCACCCCCAAATCCTATTGAAATTAATACATTGATTGTGCCAACAGGATTGTATTTCAAAATTAATCCGGACATTACCATAGAAGCAATCACACTTTTTACGATAAACCCGAAATTCAAATCGAACCGCAAGTCCTTAAAAGAAAGATAAAGTGTAAGCGCAGCTAATACAAAAAAGGTAATTAAAGTAGCAATTGCGGCACCTAAAATCCCGAGCAGAGGTATAAGAACAACATTCAAAATAATATTGGTTACAGCGGCTACAGCCAATAAAAGCCCGATATAGTGCGTTTTCCTGGCAGATGTGAGAACATACGTTGCTATTGAATAGAATCCGTAGATTAAAGTGGCAAAGGCTACAATTGGTATAATCACACTACCGGCTGAAACGAATTCAGAAGTAGCTAAAATGACCAATAGCTCTTTTGATAATACAGAAAGCCCAAAAGCAGATGGAATTGCAATCATCAGAAAATATTTAACAGAATATTTCAAATGCGTTTTAACATCCTCAATTTTATCCTCTTCCCATAATTTTGAGATTGTTGGATATAAAACGGTGCGAATGGGTGATATGAACATCAATATTGTATTTCCAATCCCATAAGCAGCAGCGTATATTCCAACGGGTGCAGAGCCCATGAAATACCCGATTATATATCTATCACTCATATTTATCACCCATGCGGATATTACGGCTGGAACCAGCGGCAATCCAAACAATAAATAAGGTTTTAATCGGGATTTAATTTGAGTAAAGGTTGGAATAACAAACCCAATTTTGGAAAGAATAAGGAAAAAAGCAATCAAAAAAACGATTATTCTTGAGATTAAAAGTGAAACTACTGCACCGAGCAAACCAAATCCATACAATACGGCAAGAGCGACAAGACAAACCTCACCAAATGTTTGAAGGAGCGTAAGAGCAGAATATTTCTTCATCTGCCCAAAAGTCAGGAAGAACTGCAACGTTGCTCCATCTAATGCACCTGCAAGAACGATAATTGATGCAATTTTGATTAACGGTGCGGCAGAAGCATCCCGTATTATGGTTAATGCAATGGAATTTGAAAGTGCATATAATAAAAGCGAAAAGAACAAGCCAAAAAACAGAATGGCAAATAGAACAGAATAAACGCCTTCTTGTATCTCTTTTTTATCCTTTTCCGCTGCAAGAAACCTTACCATCGCAGAGGGAAGACCAAGCATGGCTATTGGGGTAATCAAAGATATTGTGACGATTATCTGCGCCCATATTCCGTAACCCGATGCACCCAATGTCTTCGTTAAGATTGGAATAAGGATTAACCCACGCAGGCTAACGATTGCATTCGTGATTCCCACGAGTCCGACGCGCTGTGCGAAGAGTTTGTATTCTGTCACGTTCAGTTTATTTCCTATAAATCATAAGCAACACCATACCTTTCCTTTTTCGTAATCTTATGTTATGGCTATCTTGATAGGAAACATACCTTATACTTATATAAAGCTTCCCGTAACTACTTCTGTGTAAAGGAGGAACTTGAAGATGGCAGTCTATTATTCCCAAACTACCTTTCAATAGCGAATATACTTATTCGAACTGGTTGAGCGACTGGGGAACGTTTCAGAAGTATGCAGAAGAGCAAGGGTCTCGCGCAACACCTACTATCGGTGGAAGCCCCGATACGAGAAGGACGGCGTAGGCGGGCTTCGTGAGCCGATGAGCCATGCTGTGCATAACCCTCGCACCATAGACTCAGGGATCGAGAGGAGGATTATCGAGCTGAGAAGGGAGCATCCTGATTGGGGAAAGAAGCGGATGGGTGAGAACGGAAGAAGAGCGGTGGAGGAGAAGTATAACTGGGAGAGGATGGAGGAGAAGTTGTTGAAGTTATATAGGAGATTGAAATGAGAGTAGCATCAATAGTAGGAGTGAGACCGAACTTCATAAAATTAGCTCCGGTTTCAAAAGAATTGCGAAAAGAAAAGCATGAAGAAGTTGTCATTCATACCGGACAGCATTACGATTACGGGATGAACAAGACTTTTTTCGATGGGTTCAGAATCCCAGAGCCAGATTATCATCTTGGTGCTGGTTCTGGTTCGCATGGTTATCAGACAGGAGAGATGCTGAAAAGAATAGAGGAGGTTCTGATGAAAGAGAAGCCTGATTTGGTTCTGGTTTTTGGTGATACTAACACAACACTTGCAGGGGGTCTGGCTGCCTGTAAATTGCAGATAAAAGTAGGACCTCTCGAAACAAATTTGAAGCCTGAAGATGGAGACATCATATTTGACACGTTTGAGCTAAAGATTGGAGGAGGAGATGAGAGAGGAAGTTAAGCTTTATTTAAAGAGGGCGGAGAAGCTCAGGAAGAACGCTGAGTTCAATTTTGATAATGGAGATTATGACCTGGCGATGTTTCACATAGAGCAGGCAATGCAGTTGCTGGTAAAAGCGAAAATGCTCGATTTAAAGGGATACTTTGAAAGAACGCACAGTCTTAGAAAGCTTTTCGGTGATTTAAAGAGGATTGGAGAAGGGGTTGAGGCGAGCGAGATTGAGAGCTTTCTGAGAAAGTACAGAACAGAGCTGAGGAATCTTGAAAGGGCTTACATAACCTCAAGATACTACTTTGAGGAGTTTTTTAAAGAAGAGGTTGAGGAGGCTTTTAAAGCTCTGGATGAGTTGAGAGATACTATGGAGCGAGTAGATTACTTCAAAGACTACGGTAAATACGTGAAGGAAATGAAAGTGCTCATGAGCAAATATCTGGAAGAGTTTGAGCTTTACGTTTTCGGCTCAGCTATTAAAGGTGATTACTCGATTGGTCTCAGCGACATAGATGTGGCGATTGTCTCGAATGAGTTCGAGTCAAGGGAGAATAAACTGAGAGTTTACGATGTTCTGTTCGAAAAGTACTTCGATTCGCCTTTTGAATTCCATCTGCTTACCACGAAGGAGTGGAAGCTCTTTCTCAGATTCATCAGAAAGGATTTTGTTAAGGTTTAGTAATAAAATGGCACGTCTAATAGTGGAGATAGAGAAGATAAAAGGGAATTGTGTTGTTTTTAAAGGGAATGAGAGGATTGTAATAGAGGGAGCGGAGATAAAGCTGGAAGAAACAGATAAAATATGCATTCATGCGTTACAATCAATTCTGCACTACGCAGTGGCTTTAAGGGAAGGTGTTGACCCAAAGAAGTTAGGATTGGCAAAGGAAGGAGAAGTTGCTTATGTCCAATGTCTGGATCCGGGAGAACCCTATACGGGTGGTGGAACAGTTGTATTTAGAATAAGGAGAGTTTAGAATAAGGAGAGAAGACAAATGAAAATAGCATCGGTAGTAGGTGCAAGACCGAATTTCATAAAATTGGCGCCGGTTTCCAAAGAGTTTAGAAAAGAGTTTGATGAAATAATAATACATACTGGGCAGCACTACGACTACGAAATGGACAAGGTATTTTTCGATGAGTTAGGAATCCCTGAGCCGGACTATCATCTGGGTGTGGGTTCTGGCTCACATGGCTACCAGACGGGAGAGATGCTGAAGAGAACAGAAAAAGTTTTAATCAAAGAAAAACCGGACATGGTTTTGGTTTTCGGAGATACCAACTCTACCTTAGCCGGTGCTTTGGCTGCTGTCAAACTTCATATCAAAGTTGCTCATGTTGAAGCGGGCTTAAGAAGCTTTGATAAGAAAATGCCGGAAGAGATAAACAGTGTGCTAACCGACCATTGTTCGGATTTGTTATTCTGCCCAACTGAAACGGCGGTGAAAAACTTGAAAAACGAAGGAATTACAAAAGGGGTTTATCTCACAGGGGATGTGATGGTAGATGCTTTGCAGGAGAACATAAAGATTGCGGAGAAGAAATCAAGGATTCTGGACGAGCTGGACTTAAAACCAGAGGAGTATTATCTGGCAACTGCTCACAGGGCGGAGAATACAGATGATTTTAGCAGGCTAAAAAGTATCGTAGATGCCTTTTGTGAAATTGAAAACATTGTGTTTCCATGCCATCCAAGAACTGAGAAAATGTTTAAGAAATTCAACCTGTGGGATAGGCTACAGAAGAGGGTAAAAGTTATAAAGCCGGTCGGTTACTTTGATATGCTCGTGTTGGAGAAGAATGCAAGGAAGATTTTAACAGATTCTGGAGGAGTTCAGAAAGAGGCATACATTTTTAAGGTGCCATGCATTACATTAAGGGAGAATGGTCAATTAAACTTCATGGTGTTGCAAAAACGCTTTCTGAAGGAAACAGAGGAAAGTTTTTGGGAGTGGAAAGGCGAGCGATAGGATTGTGGAGATAATTAGTGGGTGAAAAAAGATGAAGATTTGTTATCTTGCAGATGCCGGCAAAGTGTATATTTAAAAGTGCATCTAATTTATTGGTAATGAAATATGATGGCACATATTGAAGAGATAATGGAAAAAATTCTCCCGGTCCTCAAGCGTTATGATGTAATAAGAGCGGCAATATTCGGCTCTTTTGCAAGAGGGGAGATGAAAGAAAGTAGTGATATGGACATTTTAGTGGAATTTGGGGCTGAAAAAAGTCTTCTTGACCTTGCAGGACTGAAAATAGAACTGGAAGAATCTTCAGGGAGAAAAGTGGATGTCCTCACTTATAATTCTTTACATCCCCTTCTCAAAGAGAGGATTTGAGCGAGCAGAGGGTGATATTATGAATAAAGACCCAAAGATTTTTTATAAAGCACATACTGGAATGCATAGGAAGAATTGAGGAATATACGAAAGAAGAAGAGTAAGAGGTGCAAGCCATGGGTGTAACTTATATTGAAGGGGTAGTGGTTGGACCCGGTGGTGAGGCTGAAGTAAGGTTCTTGGTTGACAGTGGAGCTACCTACACGTTGTTGCCGGAGAAAACATGGCGGAAAATAGGAAATAGGCTTAGCTCCCAAGCGGCGAGTTACCTTCACATTAGCCGACGGCACCACAATAGAGCGGAACGTATCCGAATGCTTCATCAAGCTACCGCAGGGTTAAGGACACTCCCCGGTTATCCTGGGAGAACCCGGCGATCAAGCGCTCTTAGGCGTGGTCACACTGGAGATACTGGGACTCGTCCTGAACCCGTTCACTAGGGAGCTACAGCCCTGCGGATGCTTTTGGTATAAGGTGCCTGGGATTGTGGTTATAAGCGTGGGGGAAATAGTGATGATGGCAAGAAAATGAACGCAGAAAAATGGTAAAAATGGCGGATGGATTTGAGCCTGAGGGAGAGCAAAGGGATGTTTTTGGGAGCGGTGATACGAGCGAGAGGATTGTTAAGATAATTGGAGGTTTACGATGAATAGAAAAATAAGGATTCTGTTTGTCCGCCCGTCAAAGTCATCATTCATACAAGAAGACTTAAAACTGTTAAGAAAGCATTTTAATGTAAGAGTTGTGGATTTTGTTTTGAGCATAAGAAAGAAGCCTAAAGAGACATTAAAAACTATGTTTAACATGCTCGCAGGAGTTTTATGGGCAGATATAACCTTCTCGTGGTTTGCCGATACCCATGCCTTTTGGGCAGTTCGATTATCTAAGATATTCAGGAAGAAATCGGTTGCGATTGTCGGCGGTTATGAAGTAGCGAAAGTGCCAGAAATAGGATATGGTGCGTTGTTAAATCCAAGGTCTACTCGTATAGTGAAGTATGTGTTGGAGAATGCTGATAGGGTGCTAACTGTTGACAATTCGTTAAAGAAAGACGCTATTAAAAATTTGAGCGTGGCTGGCAAAAATATTCAAACTGTTCCTACTGGATACGATGCAGAATTTTGGAAGCCTATTGGCAAAAAGGAAAATCTTGTATTAACCGTTGCCTATGTAAACAACATTACCATCAAACGTAAGGGACTTGAAACTTTCATAAAAGCGGCAGAATATC
>PIXU01000167.1 GCA_003601795.1 Candidatus Methanophagales archaeon | reverse complement strand
ATTTGGCAGATATAAGTGGCTTTAAGACAAAAGGTAATAAGTGAAAAGTTAGTCTATATGATTTGGGCAAAGCAGAAAAATAAAACTCGCTTGATAGCACGTATTTTTGCAAAAAATCGAAAAATAAGGCTTCATGAAAAACGAATTTCTGTATAATTATTCGCTATTGGCGAAAGTCAAGTTTATCAAATAATAAGCGTATTTCCGTTTATCCTCATCAATGACCTCTGTAATCCTGACTTTTAAATTCCTAAAATTTCCGCTTATTTTTAGAAGTGCCCTTTTAACTGAATAGTCCTGTTCGATTTCCACATCTTCAAGAACCCCTTTGGCATCCTCTATGATTTCATCAAAATGTCTTCTAACCTCATTTTCCATTCTTCCAGTTCCTTCTGCCAGTATTCCCACTCCGTCATATCCCCTTCCCAATTCGGACTTACCTTTTCAACTGCTTTTAGCCCCTCTTCATTCGATATGTTCGTGATGAATTCTGCGTAATTACAATCGTATTTCCTCTCAAAATCCTCGATTTTTCGGTTTGACTTTTCAATCCTCTCCACGCTTTTATCTATTAAATACTTCCGTATCGCGTTCTCAACGACAGTGTCTGCACTACCTAAAGTCTTTAAAATTTCCAAATACCCTTTTTTGATGGTGATTGTTGCCATTTTCTTTTCTTCTTATCTTTTATCTTCATTCTAACCTGATAGCAGGAATCCAATCTTTGTGTCTTTTTCCATTTGCGTCTCTGAATTCAGTGCAGTTTATTCATCCATTTGCGGTTAGCAGTGCAGGCGTATGATGAATCTGCGGATAAGAGCCTGTGCGAATGGTATAGTTGTAAGTTTCGTTTGCTGCAAGCATGAAGATTTTATCAAAAGAGATATTGTGCCAGTCGCCAACATAGCCGTTCCAGGTTGCATTTGTGTCTAACGAAGAGTTCCATATTCTCGCATATTCGGTATGCCCGCCAGTGCCGGGGCATGGATATGTGTAAAGTTTGGATACCTCAATTGTTACATTTAGCGTGATTGTGCCATTGTGAGTGCCGGAGATGCTTGGGTATGGATTGACTGGTGCGCCTGTGTCAAAAATATTTTCCGTTGGCATGTAGTAATTCTCGAAATGCCCCACCAAAGGATGGTAATCATGATCAGAATCTATGCTGTAAGGCGTACCCCAAATTCCGCACTCATCTATCTCTTCAGCATAGGGATATTTTTCTTTGTAGTCCTCCCAGTAGTTGCCTAAGTAGTTTGTGTAAGTGCAGCCATTGTAGGTGTAAGTTATTGGCTTTGTTGAGTTCCAGAAGATGTTTGTTGAATTGCAAGAATAAACGTTGTCAGTGTTGTTTATGAAGTTATTGAGGTAAATATTGTTGTTTGGTGAATTCCACGACCAGATGCCATTCCTTTCGTTGTTTGATATGTTATTGTTGCTGATGACGTTATTTGATGAATTCTGCCACAGATAGACACCATCCCAGTCATTGTTTGATATGTTATTGTTATTGATGAAGTTATCTGATGAATCTACCAAGAAAATACCACGGTTACAATTGTTTGTCACCTTATTGTTGTTGATAATATTGTTTAAGGAAGAGCTGAGATAGATTCCGTCTCTTTTGTTCAAATTAACATTGTTGCTATTTATAGTGCTGTTAGAAGAATATGAGTGAATATACATTCCAATGTTGTTTACGTTGGCTATGTTATTACTTATAATATTGTCGGAAGAAGAGAAAAGTTGGATTCCATAATAATTGTTCGAAGCATCGTTGTTGGAGATATTGCAGTAATCACCGCTAACATATATTCCTGCTTTCTGTCCAGCACACTTAGCAGTAAACCCGCTTATATTCACATAATCGGCTGTTACGTTAAAGACATGATCGTTTGATTTTACAGCCTTAACAATTGTATCCTCAGGATTTCCAGAGATTGATCTGATTGTCAATTGCTTGTACACATCCACATTTTCTATATACGTTCCGAGATCCACAATAATGGTGTGCCAATCTTTCGTATCAGGATCATCTATTGCAGCCTGAATGGTTGAAAAATCTTCTCCAGTATCTATATTATGGACAGAAAGCTTTGATGTTTTTCTCTGTTTTAGACTGGCATATTCGTTGTTGTTGTAATAGTACTCAACGTGTTCGTTACTTATATTCTCACATGTCCATTGCTTCCACATGAAAGTGTCCTTTAAATTTACTGCTTCTAAATCTTTGTTCAAAACATGATACTCATTGAAAGTCTTCCAAAAGCTGTTTGGCGTTGTTTCACTATCATGTTCCAGCGCTGCGTCAACATCTTTTATTTCTTGCTCATTAGGCAAAGTGTATGTCTTATTCCATTGGATATTATCTGTCTGATCCCAGACCAAAAAGGTTATTTTTGTGTAATTTGTGTGTCCACTTTTGTGCTCTGGTCGTATTCCTATCATAAATTCATGGTCAGCAGGGTAATACACCCAATCTTGATAGCCATCAAGTGAACTAAGAAATATCCCGAAGACACCTAAATTTTCTGGATAATGTGTAATAACAATGCAGTTTTCTCCTCCTATGGCCCATTGGTGAAGAACGTGCCATTCTTTCGGTTCTAGCGTTAAATTGGTAACAGTACTCGTGTAAGTGCTGACTCTTCCGCCATTAAAGCACTGATAACCAGCGCATATTCCTGGAGACATGGATTCACAATCACAAGAGGAAAATCTTTTTTGATAGATGAGTGTGTCTTGTTTAACAGGAGGAGTAGGTTTTGGCAGGGACTCAAAATTTTTTGGTAGCTCATAGTCCTTTGCTTCTGGGAGACTATCAATTTTTCCAGTCAAAAAGTCGTGCATTATCCTCTTATTATAGCCTTTTGGGCTGGATGAAACCCTATCCATGGGGTCTCTGCTTTGGGCTACAACTAACCCTACACCTAACACCAACATCGCTACTATACCTATTGCCCATATCCTCTTCGCATTCATCTTTTATTGCCTCAACTTTTTATTTTTTATCACCTTCTTTTAACAATTATTCCTATTTTATAGCTGGCATTCATCACTTATCCCTTTATCCTCTCGACACACGCACCAGAATCGAACATAATCTCAACACTTAATTTCTCCAACTCCACATGAATTTCAGGATGGTCGAAATCCTCTTTGTCTTCTGTGTAAAATATGATCGGATTGTATTCCTTCTCAATATGCTCAAGAAATACCAGAATAGAGGCGTAAATTCTGCAATCTCCCCCCTTAAATGGCGGTCGGGATGATTCAAATATCATCTCCGCTCTTGCCGATGCATCGCTGACATAAGGTATGACCTGGATCATCGCTTTAATCGCATCTAAAACTCTTTTAATTTCGGCTCTATCACTTAACGTCAATTTTTTCAGTTCTTTCAATATCTCTCTTCCCCTTTTGCACAAATCCGCAGAATGTCCGCTCTGCGATATTTGCCCAAGTAACGATAAAGCGTCATCAATCTTCTCCGCACGCTTTATGAGTTTCCTGTTCAATGACCCATCAGCTTCATAAAATGAATACCTGGGGACAGCAATCTCAATCTCCTTTGTATCCGCCAAATCCAGCAGATATGATGCCACCGGATCTTGTACTAAAGCAATGCTTTCCAGCCAATTGGTCTCAGCTATCAGCAGAACTTTTTCGCCTTCTCTTTTCCTTATACTCTGCTACCGCTTCTGGAACTATATCCCGAAGAGCACCACTAACTCTTCTAACTTTTGGATTCTTTAAAGCCTCTTTCAGCATTTCTTCTTCTGTAAGTTTTTTAGCCATTTTTCTACCTCCTATAAAAGTTGTATTTTTTGTCTTTTATTTTTGTATATAAAGTATAGCTTCCTTCTATTTAAGACACGGATTTACACGGATTTACACGGATGCGGACTTATTTAAGTTCAACATTGCTGATTTTTATCATCTGCGTTAATCTGTGTCAACAATTTATTTTCTTGTCTGCATCACGAAATCCTCCTCAATTTTTCTATTAACTTCTCAATATCTTCTGCTGAAACCTCTACTGCCTCTTTGGGCATTTCATTCTCATAGAAGTTCCTATGCAAAGCATTCGCGGTATTAAAGAACCTGATGATATCTTTATCTCCGCTCTTTATGGAAAGCACATTTACAAAAGCCCACAAACTACCATGCTCCTCCAACTTCAAACCTCTCTTTGCTGCCACCATTTTGATTGTTAATGCCGTTGCACCCCAAAACTTCTCCGATGCCTGCACCAAATCCTCTTTCTTCAATAGTTCACTCGCATCATCAAGGTATTTCTCACTCAACTTCTCGCTAAGCCGGTGCGGCAATGTAATAGAAGCAGCTCCCATGATTATTCGCCTCCCATGTTATGACTGTTATAATGGCTTATATCTATATAAATACATTTTATATTGCTGTTGAAGAAAAACAAGAGCACAAACCACCAAAATATCCTAATTTTTATTTGCTGATATTCATACTTTAACAGAGGAAAACATGGCAAAAGAAGCGAATAAACATCTGCTCTTCGGAGGTGTGGACGTAGTAGAACTGGCGGAGAGATATGGCACGCCGCTATATGTAACCGATGAGAATAAGCTAAGAAACAATTTCAAGGGATATAAAAACGCTTTTGAAACGACTAACATAGATACGGACATATATTATGCGGTAAAAGCGAATGGAAATCTGGCATTGCTGAAAATATTAGCGAGTGAAGGTGCGGGTGCTGACGTGTTCTCTCCGGGTGAACTCGAGCTTACAAAGCGGGCGGGCATACCTGTGGAAAAGATATTGTTCAACGGGAACTCGAAAAGTGATGATGACTTAAGAACGGCGGTGGAATCGGGTGTACGAGTATCCGTGGATTCTGTTGACGAATTGCGAGCGTTATCGGCGGTAGCAAACGAGCTGGGAAGAGAAGTGGAAATAGCGATACGCGTGAACCCTGACGTGTCGCCGGACGTACACGCGAAAATCGCAACGGGTTTGAAAGAATCGAAATTTGGCATTCCTTTTCACGATATGGTTCCCGTGTGTGAAGAAGCGGAAAAGCTGCCGAACGTCCTACTTGCTGGTTTACATTGCCATATAGGTTCGCAAATTCTGGACCTAACGGTGTTCGGTGAAGCGACGGAAAAGATGATGGCTCTCGTAGAGGAGCTGCATGAGAACGGCATCTCACTCAAATTTGTTGACCTTGGCGGAGGACTTGGAATAGGCTACCGGCAGGAGGAAAGGGAGATAGCACCCACGCCAAAAGACCTTGCAGAAAT
>PIXU01000166.1 GCA_003601795.1 Candidatus Methanophagales archaeon | reverse complement strand
ATTTTGGGGGAGAAAGGCGTGATAAAATTTCTGTTCTCACTAAAGAGCAAAAGGAGATTATCGAAAAGTTGGGGTTTGCGGATAGGCTTTTCGGGTTGTAGCCTATACAACTCTGAAAGTCAGGTTATAAATATGTAAGGGCAGGGAATAGAGCAGGAGTTCAGAGTTGGTATAAGTTCAGCATCAGAGCGATATAACTATGAAGAATGCGCTACAGGTCTATTTAATGCGCTAAAAGGCTACAAGTTCTTTGATGGGCGGTCTACGATAATATATTCAAAAAACTATGATGGGTTCATGAGGAACGGGTCTCGCATTTACATTTGCCATTCCCTTCCTGAGATAGCAACGCCAGAATGCCGAAATGCCTTTGAGATGCTGAAATATGACAAAGCTTCAGAGTTCTACATGCAACTCGCAGTTGAGATATTGAACGAGCGAATGAAGGCAAAGGATAAAAAGTTCAAGATACAGTGCTGGAAAACGAATACGGAATTAAAGCCCGAATTCACAAGAGGAACACACGAGAATTATTCGGTAGATATGAGGAAGTTCAAAAAGGAAGGTGAGTACAAGAAAGATTGCCTTATTCCTTTTCTGATATTGAAACCCATCTTCTTGGTGCAGGTGGATTTGTGAGTGAAGGATTGAGTGATTTCTCTATTAAAGAGATGATAGAAAATGCGAAGTATGTTATGTCGCCAAAGGCAATGGCAACGAACAGGGTCTTTGGCGGTGGAGGCAGGAAACACTCTCTTTTCTCAATTAAGGGTATCTCCCATGTGGATTCAGGTGAAGGACTGAGGAATGAAGTTGCGAGGTTATTGAATAATGCAATCACCTCCTACTAATACAGGCGGTAGAATCGGATAAGATAGACAAAGTTGATGGGATAGAGAATCCAATAGGTACCTTTAGAGCTATATCAAGAAATATAGAAGGTGACTGGAAGATAAGATTGGATAATGGTGAGAGAGTTAGCGCACTTGATTATCTAAATTCGACTTATATCGCTGTGGTAGAGGACTTATTTGAAGAAAGAGAGCTATTCATGTTGGGATGATTATGCACTGCGGACATTTAAAGAACTGCATAAAAAGCTCGAGCAGGGTTTGTATGAAGACCCGTTTGTATTCAGGAAGATTGAGTGGCTGATGAAATTGTATGTAATAGAAGACGAGATAGGTAGATTTGATTACGATGGTGGCAGAGAAGAAGAAGAGAAGAAAATATGTGCTTGTTTTGATTTCTCGAAACTATACTCCAGGAAGCAACAGAGATAACCTATTACAACCGAAGGCGAACGCCCGATGCCCGCATTGCAGAAAACCATTATTTTATACCTCTTTATATGGTCTCTAATCCATTCTACTGCTTCTTTCATCTGTTCCGGAGGTATGGGTTGCATGTCAACGATGGGAACTTTGTGATAAAGGAGCGGGGTATCAACATCCAGCTCCTTCGCTACATTTAACAGTGCAGTGATCTCAGAGAGGGGTTTTAAGGCATCCTCATAACTGCCAATCGCCAAGTTGTCTAAGATAAATTTCATACATTTTCTTTATACCACTATTTGGATTTTATGATTAAGGTTTGCGAATAAATATATAGGGTAAGGAATGGGAAAACCTGACAAACGATTAGATTTAGGATTAGATGAAAGAGAATCTCAGGAAATAATTGCGAAGTTTTTTGAGCCCGGAGAAGAGCCGGAAGTGGCTTACGAACATAGAACAAAGATTTCTACAAAGAGCTAGTAAAGTTGTTATTCAAAAAGTATTAGAATATAAAAAGAGTGGTAAAAATGCAATTTATTTGAACTCAGCCAGCTTCTCTGCGGTAAATTTGAAATAAATATGATAAAATCAAGTTAGAAAAAATGAGAATAGTAAAAAAGGAATCAAAAAGCCCTTATATGGCGAAGGATGGCTCTGAGATAAGAGAGTTATTTAAATCCGAGAGGATGAGTTTGGCAGAAGCCACGGTTTATCAGGAAACAAAACGCCATTTTCATAAAACTTCTGAAGAGATATATTACATACTGGAGGGAAAGGGAATTATGGAGATTGAAGGTGAGACCAGGGAAGTTTCGGCGGGAGATATCGTGGTCATACTTCCCGAAGAGAAGCACAGGATTTTTGCAACTAAAAAGGTGAGATTTTTATGTTTCTGTTCTCCTCCCTATTCTGATGAGGATACAGTTTTGAAATACTCTTAAATGACGAGATTCAGATACGTTAAGCATGGCGTTAAAAGAAAGCACGGGATTATAGAAGGCATGCTGCCTCTTTTGGAACAAATCTCTGAGATAGAAGGAGTGGAAAAGGTTATACCAGCTTCGATTTCCCATTCTCCTTCAATAGGCATAAGGCATCCAGAACTGAGATTTCAAAGAGAAACTCCTTCGGGATTCAAGCTATTGGCTCACAGCAAAAGAAGCATTCAGGAGATATTTGTCGTAGTTGAGAGGTCAAAAAAGGAAGAAGTCAAACATAAACTAAAAGAACAGAATATGCTCAAATGAAATTGTTCATTTTCTATGTTTATTTTATTCCTTCTCCTTACTTTTTTCTTCTAATAGATTTTTGAAAATATTGCTCTGCGAGTTTCAGGCTATTTAAGGTTGCATTCCTCAGTTTCTCTTCTTCTGCTCCTTCTCCATACATCGGACCAACCGCATGAATCACGTATTTCGCTTTTAGCTCTCCACCAGTTGTTACCCTCGCCCCCCCGACAGGGCAGTATCCTATCCTATCGCACTCATTCTGAATTACTTTACCACCTTTTTCCTTATAAAAAACACTTGGACCACCCTTTTAGGTGATAATTAAAAGGACCGAAAATCCCTTTCCTTACATCAGTAGTTCTAACACCGTCTCAAAGAAATCAAATTCAACTCATACCTCATATTCTCTGGGTTATATCTAAATACGCCCTCTGCAATTATTTTATCTCCTTTTTGCAACTCTGAAATGGGGATAGAGCCATTATTAGTCTTTGCCCTTGCCTCCGCTTCCACCTTCACCCGCATTTGATAACTATCCCCCTCACTGCCAAGATAAAAAACGTGCTTGTAAACGTCCTCGGCGTAACCTACAACTCTTATCCTCTTTCCTTCATACTCCTCTGGATGCCTCGCTATCTGCGACACGAAAGAGACCACACTTTCATTTTCGGCACTTACCTTGTTTATTGTATTTTCAGCAGCTACGAGTTCGTACCTGCCTTTGTATAACTGCACTCTGCCTTGAACCTCTATTTCATCGCCATAGCTCAGGTTCAATTGTTCCTTTCCTAAGTCAACAAATATCGGCAGCTCTGTCTTGTTTCCTCTTAGCGTGAGCAGATTTCCGTATTCCGTGACGCTGAGATCAGTGATAACACCTTTTGTACGTATAAACGTACCTTCGTGAGTTCCAACCGCAACTTCTTCCAGAGGCACGTAAGGGGGCTCCACAAAAGAAGTTAATGATATCCCGTATAAGATGCCAATGCCTAACAAAGAGAGAATAACCACCGCTTTCCCTATGCTATCCATGATATAATCAATCAGTAGTTCGTTCGTAGGAAAGATTAAAATAAATATGCTTCCGAATACGCTAAGAGGAAGCACCGCCAACCAGTATCTTCTTTACCCTTACATGTGGGGCATATTCAGAAACAGGAACTTCTTGACCATCTTTACCGCAAAATCCTATTGAACCTCGTTTTTTATCTTTACCCACGGCATCTATGTTTTTTAGTACGTCAAGGGTCCTTCCGGAAAGAGAAACGTTTTTCAGCCTTTTTGAAAGAGCACCCTTCTCTATCAGAAATGCCTCTTCGGCACTGAACTGAAATTCACCCCTTACCGTATCTACCTGTCCTCCTCGCATACCTTTGGCATAGATTCCAAAAGGCATATCCTCACGCATATCTTCAAAATTCCAGTCCCCTTCCTCAATTACTGTGTTGCTCATCCTGACCAATGGCACCTCAGAATAATCCGCAGCTCTTGCGTTCGAGGTAGGTATCGCTTCTAACCTGCCCGCAGTTTCTCGAGTGTGCAAATATGAGACCAGGATGCCGTCTTTTATTATTTCTGTCCTTTTTGACTTCATTCCCTCATCATCATACCTGTAATAACCATGAGAAAGCTCGATGGTCGGGTCGTCGGCAACTGTTAGACCCTCGTATGCTATTTCCTCTCCCAATTTTCCCCTCAGTATTGATTCTCCATATAATACGTGATCTGCTTCCGCAGAATGCCCAAGTGCTTCGTGCATGAACACACCCGCAAGTTTGTTGTCCATTATCACTGTGAACTCACCAGGTGGTGGCAGGTCTGCATCAAGCAACCTGACAGCTTTATCCGCTGCCTTTACGCCCACGACCTCAGGATTCTCCTCTTCTATGGCTTCAAACCCTGCCACAGCTCCTATGCTTTCTGTGCCCTCCTGCAAAACATTCCCCTTTCTCGCTACTGTGCGCACACGCATAAAAACCGCGGGCGTCTCCATTACAATATAACTCCCATCTGAATCCGCGTATATCTTCTCCTCGTAACCATCTAAGTATAGGATAGAGACGGTTTTTATGTGAGGAGAGTGTTTCTTTGCCGCTTTGTGCACCTCTTTAACCATTCGCTTCTTCTCTTCAATACTGACATCATCGGGGTTTATCTTCGGTTTTAGTTTAAAATAGTCCTTCTTTGGCTCCGAATGTGCTATTTTTACAGCTTCTGCGTGCTTATTCGATGCTGAGAGTGATAGCGCTCTACCGATGTTCATAGCGTCTTCAAAAGTATCTTTCAGCCTGGTAAATGCGATGTCATTAGAAGAAGAGAACCCCCACGAGTTTTTATAGCAGACTCTTACGCCTACGCCCTGGTCTATACCATAACTCATCTCTCTGAGGACATCATCTCTTAATTCGATAACAGTCGCAGAACCCTTTTCAATGCGAATATCTGCATACCTCACTCCCGCATTTTTCGATACCACAAAATCTATCGCTTTTTTTATCTCTTCTTCCATCATATATAAAATAAAAAAGGTGGGAGAATATTTATAAGTGAAAAGAGAGATAAAATTTAAGTAGAAGGATGCGGGGCCGTAGCTCAGACTGGGAGAGCGCTCGGCTGAAGACCGAGTTGTCCCGAGTTCAAATCTCGGCGGCCCCATTAAGATGAAAAAAGAGCTAAAAATAGTGCCAATCAAAAATGGAACTGTTATTGACCATATCACTGCCGGGCAGGCGTTAAACGTGTTGAAAATATTAGAGATAAATGCAAGGACTGACGCGGTTTTAAGCGTTGTGATGAACGTAAAAAGCAAGAAGATGGGCAGAAAGGACATAGTAAAGGTGGAAGACCGGGAGCTAAAGCCTGAAGAAGTGGATAAAATCGCTTTGATTGCACCAAACGCAACAATAAATATAATACGCGATTCCGAAGTAACAGAAAAGCATAGTGTTTATCTCCCAAGGTCGATAGAGGGCATTATAAGATGTGCGAATCCTAATTGCATATCCAATGCGGAAACGGAGCCGGTTATTTCTAAATTCATCACGGTGAGCGAAAACCCACCTCGGTTCAGATGTGTCTATTGTGAGCGGATAATGGAGGATGTATCGGGGAGTCTGTAAGGGCCGGTAGATCAGTTGGAAGATCACTCGCTTGGCGTGCGAGAGGCCTCGGGTTCAAATCCCGACCGGTCCATTATGGCAGAGAGAGGACCACATCCAACCCTCAGGATTAAAGGGACAAAGAGTCATTCCTTGTCGGGAAAGAAGATCGTTTTAGGCGTTACTGGCTCTATCGCGGCGGTAAAAACCGTTGAACTTGCACGTGAATTGATAAGACATGGTGCAGATGTGTATAGCGTGATGAGTGAATCCGCAACTGAAATAATTCACCCCTATACGCTACATTATGCTACGGGGCACGAAGTGATAACGAAATTAATGGGGAATATAGAGCATGTGGAGTTTTTGGGGATGGAAGGCTCGGCTGACCTTTTTATCATCGCTCCGTGCACCGCAAACACGTTAAATAAAATTGCCGGGGGCATCTCTGATACAACCGTGACCGCGTTTGCAACTACTGCCTTCGGGTCCGGGATTCCCATTATCGTGGCGCCTGCAATGCACGAGACCATATATAAGAGCCCTGTTCTGATAGAGAACCTCGACAAGCTGAGAAGTCTCGGCGTAACTGTCATAGGACCTAAATTTGAGGAAGGGCTTGCGAAAATTGTCTCAACAGAAAACATAATTCTTGAGGTTATGCATGTGTTTTCGCCAAAAAAGCTTGCAGGATTACGCATCCTCATCACAGGCGGTCCTACCATAGAGCCGATAGACCCGATAAGGGTATTAACAAACCGAAGTTCCGGTCGAACGGGCATTGAACTCGCGAAGGAAGCGTATAAGCAAGGTGCTGAGGTTACGCTCATACACAGCAAAGAACTGAATTTTGAAGGGATAAAAGAAATCAGAGTGGGAACAGCACATGAAATGATTGATGCGTGCATTACTGAACTTCGCGAAGGGAGAAAGAAACAGAAAGAATATGACGTGCTTATATCCGCTGCAGCTATCTCTGATTTCAGCGTTGCGCCATCGGAAGTGAAAATTCCTTCGGGTGGAGATTTCTATTTGCATCTCATTCCCACGGGGAAGCTGGTAGAGGAAGTGCGAAATGAATTCCCAGAACTTGTTATCGTCGGATTTAAAGCGGAAACGAACGTTTCTGAAGAAGAACTAATAAGAAGAGCGCTGGAAAAGATGGAAAGATATAACCTTGCAATGGTAGTTGCAAATGACGTGGGCAAGGGTGGGATAGGAACAGAAGAGAATGAGGTGTATATAATAAAAGAAGGTCAGAAGGATGTGGATATAAAGCATGTGAAAGGTGTGAAAAGCATGATAGCAGAGGAGATAGTGGAGGAGTTGACAAACCTTTTCTTAGAAAGAAAAGCTTTTGACCGTTTTGAAAAGTAAAAGTTCAGCAGGTTTAAGTTCTTTTGTAATAGGGTCAACTTGTAACCCCATCTCCTCAAGTGCTGTTACACCTAATAACACCTTATCACTTCCCAAGCCAAATATTACTGAAGCGTATCCTTCATATTCTCCTATCCTGTATAAAGCACCACCAATTTCACGCTCTATCTTTTCACCGTTTGCCAACGTGAACTTCCTTTTCCCTATCGGCTCTATTTCTAATTTCTTAAGGGTCCCTGATTGAACCACACTATACATAGCGCCGGTATCAGCTAATAACTCTACTTCTTTCCATTTCTCCTGCATCTTTGGATTGCAGATTTCAACTTTTACTTTTGTGAAGCCCATTTTTATCTTTTAGATAGATTAAATTTAAAACATATAAATAACAAATGTAAATCTATGACCGTAAAATTCGCACCAGCATCGGAAAGCCAGATTACGAGAGCGATCGTGGCTGAATTTGCAAAAGAATTTGAACAATATGCGAAGACTGAGGTAATCATAGTGGGCGGTGGTCCTTCTGGATTGATGGCAGGAAAAGAACTGGCATCCAATGGTGTGGAGGTTTTGATTATAGAACGGAACAACTATTTAGGGGGCGGATTCTGGCTTGGCGGGGTTTTGATGAACAAGCTCACGGTCAGATCGCCGGCAGAAAGCATTCTGGATGAGCTTGGCGTGCCTTATACAGAATATAGCAAAGTTAAGGGGTTATACGTTGCTGATGCACCTCATGCATGCTCGAAATTAATTACCGCAACGTGCGATGCGGGAGCAAAAATATTAAATATGGCTTCACTGGATGACGTGGTTCTGCATAATGAGAAGGTGAGTGGCGTGGTGGTAAACTGGAGTGCGGTTTCGGCTCTTCCGAAAGAAATAGCCTGTGTTGACCCCGTTTCTCTGGAATCGAAGTTCGTGATTGATGCAACGGGTCACGACGCCTCGGTAGTAAAGCAATTAAGGGAAAGAGGGCTGCTCGAGATAAAAGGGCAGGGTGCAATGTGGGTTGAACGGTCTGAGAATCTCGTGGTGGAGCATACGTCTGAATTTTATCCCGGACTGATAGTGACTGGAATGGCTGTTTCCGCGGCATACGGGCTTCCAAGAATGGGTCCTACTTTTGGCGCTATGTTGATGTCAGGAAAAAAGGCAGCGGAGGTTGCTATTGAGAAGCTCAGGGTATGATGCTAAAAAATTATATTCTATTTGATTTAATTTATCTAAAACGAGTTACGCCAACTCGTTTGCAATACACAGTAATCGGGCAGATGCTACACTTCGGGCTTACCGGCGTGCATACTGCCTTGCCATGCCTCACGAGAAGGTCATTAAAGACGATCCAGTACTGCTTTGGAAGCGTTTTCCGAAGAGCCACCTCTGTCTGAAATGGCGTTTTGGTTGATACAAGACCCATGCGATTGGATATACGGTGGACATGCGTATCAACTGCGATACCCGGTTTATTATAACCCATGGTGATAACGATATTTGCGGTCTTTCTACCAACACCCTTCAGTTTCAAAAGCTCGTCTATCTCGTCCGGGACACGTGAATCGTACTTCTCGACTAAAACCCGGCAGATTTCAAGGATTTGGTCAGCCTTTCTTTTGTAGAACCCAACAGGATAGATTGCAGTTTCTATCTCCTCTTTTTTGAGTTTTAACATCTCTTCAGGCGTTTTTGCCCGTGCAAATAACCGTTCTGAAGCGCCAGCAGTCACTTCATCTTTGGTTCGCAGACTCAAAAGGCATGAAATCAAGGTTAGAAAAGGGTCTTTTCGTGTTGATACATCCATCAATGCCGATGTTTTCTCTTGATACCGCTCTTTAAGAATCTGCATGAGCTTCTCAATATTAGTCGGCAAGTTCTCTCACCTTCTGGATATTCTCACTATCTCCTCTCCGGTTATCAACAGGAGTCTCAAGGATCATTGGCAACTTCTTGAAGTATTCTTCTTTGAGAATCATGCGAAAAGCATCCTCCCCTATATACCCAAGCCCAATATGTTCATGCCGGTCCAGTCGCGAGTTCGGACCCGCTTTTGCATCGTTGAGATGGATGAGCTTCAGATGTTCAAGTCCAATGACCTCATCAAAATGCTGCATCGTGGCTTTCAGGCCCTCTTCAGTCCGTAAATCATACCCGGCAACAAAGCCGTGGCAGGTGTCAAAGCAGACCCCTATTCGTTCCTTATGCTCAATACGGTTCATGATATGTCGAATATCCTCGAAGGTCCCTCCCATACTGTTCTTTGTCCCGGCGGTATTCTCCAGAAGCAGCATCACCCCATTGTCAACTTCACGGAATGCCGTGTTAATTGCGTCCACTATCCTCTGAAAACCTCCTGCTTTACCATGTCCGCGATGACTCCCAAGGTGAGTGACGAGGTATGGGATATGTAAAGCGTCAGACCGTCTCAATTCTTCAATAAGAGATGCCACAGACCGTTTATAAACATCATCCGTCGGTGCAGCAAGATTTGGAAGGTAGGGCATGTGGTCTACCGGCGGGAATATCCCGGAATGTTCAACCTTCTCAGTGAATCGCTTTGCATCAATCGCTGTAAGCTCCTTGATCTTCCACCCACGGGGGTTTCTCGTGAAGATCTGGAACGTATCACAACCTTTCTCTAATGCTCGATCCACTGCCTTATCTATCGACCCTGCGATTGAGACGTGAACGCCAACGCGAACCATTATACTATCTTTTCTCCTTCTTCTAAGCATTAGGATTAATGGCGTTCAGATTAGATAAATAGTTTTGTTTGAATCTTGATTTTACCGTGCATCTTTGGAACCGAACAGAATTTACAATCATAGATACAGCGTTCATTCAGCGTGATGTATGCTTGTTCAGGACAATGTGCGAGTATTTGCTCAATTTCGCCTCTAACAAGTTCTTTTTATTTCAGGATTATAAAATCATCGTTTTCCTTTATTTCTTTTGGTAAACCTTTTCTTTTTAAGAAAAGGTTTTTTATCGAATTTAAAGATATAGTTATCTTTCTTTTTCTTTCTGATTGTTAGACATGCTCTAAATTCGCGAAATTAGATTTAATCTTGAGTGTAAATTTTAGAAATTTCCAAAGATTCGTGTTGCACCGAAAGTTCTGACAGTTTATCGCAGTAATTCCAGCATTTTTCTAGTTCGTTTCTGTGCTTGAACGCAAGGATTAAATTGTAAGGGTGCATTACCTGATTTTTATGAGGGAAAATAAATATAAAACCTTTTCGATTTTTGCTTTTATGTTACCCATTTAGATAAGAATTTTGTCAGTAATGAGATGGGATGTAGTCAAGCGACATGTGAGCAAATTTTGAAACATCGTGGGTTGAATTACAGATCAGGATATAGTAGCAGAATTATTT
>PIXU01000165.1 GCA_003601795.1 Candidatus Methanophagales archaeon | reverse complement strand
TTATGATTCTTCATTTAGGGCTCATGACGTTTCTGATGGAGAAAATGCCCCTTTTTATGGTATTTGAAGGCATCGCGGTTGCTCAATTCATCGTGGCTATTCTGATGTTTCGAGGTTTGATATTCAAACGAGGAACGGATAAGCAGAAGATGCCCCGCGCGGGCTTTGCGATAATGAAGACCGTGTTAACCCTGCGCAGCCTATTTAAAAAGCCAGAAAGAATCTTACGTGAGATGGGCATCCAGAAAGGACAAACTGTTCTGGATTACGGATGTGGGATAGGGAGTTTCAGCATCCCGGCGGCGAAAATGGTCGGCAATGATGGCATTGTTTATGCTTTGGATATTCATCCTCTGGCTATAAAAGCGGTTGAGAAAAAAATCAAAAAGAAAAGAATCACAAACGTCAAAACGATTCTCTCAGCACGGGAAACAGGATTGCCGGATGAGAGTGTAGATGTTGTTTTATTATACGATGTGCTTCAAATGATAAGTGACAAGGAGAAACTATTGGAGGAACTACACCGGGTATTGAAACCAGATGGGATTCTCTTTGCTACCGCTGAACATCTCGACCCGAACGAATTTATGAAGATCTTCTCAAAGACAAATTTGTTCACATTGATTGAGCAAAGAGGAGAAGTATTCAGGTTTAAGAGGGATTGAAGTAAAGTATTCGTTAACCACAAGATTACACAGATTTTCACGAGAAAATTATAAAGATACAAGAAGTCAGAGAACAGAGGTCAGAATTCTGTTTTCTATTCTCTAATTTCTGGTCTTGTGTCTATCTTGTGAAATCTCGTGGTTTTTTAACCTTACCGATAGGAATTATTCACTCTCCTTTCAAGTATTTGACACAAGAATCATGGGACGACCAAAATGGATACGAAAAGAGGTCAAATGATAGGTTGGTATAGATAAGTAGCTCCTCAAAAATTCTGTCTTGAAAAATTCTAAATCCTAAGTTCACGCTTTGCTACATTGGATAAGAAGGCATTAATCGTCGGCGATGCAGAAAGAGAAATGGTAAAAGCTCTTGTGAAAAAATCTTTATTATCTTCTTCTCAACACCAAATAAGCTATGCTAATCAAGCTACCAATTGCAAGGATTGCTTCGAACCCTGGAGACTCTGAAGACTCTGAACTGGAAGTTTCTTTTCTAACCATTTCATAATTCAAAACTTCATTAATCTCATGATGGAGATGTAATTCACCTTCGTAGGATATTGGCTCCATTAAGGGATAGTAATCCCAATTTTTATCAAATTTAATGGTAATATCAGAAATACCATCCTGATTAGAGTCTCTTTTACTGTAAAAACTCCAATAATTCCCTAACCTGCTTTTATAAATCTTCCCTTTATACGAGTACTCATATTCATTTGATGCATTCCAAAAATTTGTCCCCTCTGTTGGAGTTAATGAAATATCGGATTTCCGGGTAGAAAATATATTCAAAAATATTTTATTGCTAGAAGAACCGTCCGTAGTATAAACAGGGTAGTCAGAAAATTCTACATAGTTGTAACTTATAAAATATAAACAGATATCATTAATAAATGTTAACATGGCATCTGAAGTTGACATTCGAAAGATAGGCGAGAGAGGGCGTGAACTATTCAAAAAGATTTCTGAAGAGCTGGAGAGAGATTATCGCGGGAAGTTCGTGGCGATTGAAGTGGATAGTGGCGATTACTTCGTTGGAGATACCAGTGTCGAAGCTAATAAGAAGGCAAGGGAGAAGTATCCGGGCAAGGTATTTTATCTGGGGCGGATTGGTTATCGAGCGGCAGTTTCGTTCAAAGGGAGATGAATTGCGAATGAAAAGGAATGCAAATAAAGGAGAAATGGATGAAAATGTAAAACATCTCGTGTTTGGAATGTGTGTGGCATTTGTGCTACTTTGTGCTTTCGTGGGTGTGAGTGTGGCGTTGGCGTCTGCATCAACCTGGCACGTTGACGATGACCTCGCAGACTACCCTGATGCTAACTTCACCAAAATTCAGGATGCTGTGGATGCCGCCAGCCCCGGTGATACCATCATCGTTTACCCCGGCACATACACCGAGAATGTGGATATTAACAAAGACCATTTGACCATTAAATCTGAAAACGGGGCTGATTCAACGATTGTTCAGGCTGTGAATCCAAATGACCATGTCTTTGAGGTTACTGCGGATTATGTGAATATAACTGGATTTACAGTGATAGGGGCAACAGGGCGCTATCCATCAGGAATATATCTCAATAGTGCAAACCACTGTAGTATATCGAACAACAACGTCTCGGATAATTTCTATGGCATCTACTTGAAAAATAATTCGAACAATAACATAATTGCTAGCAACAGTGCGTCGAACAACTGGGTCGGTGTCATCTTGGGCTATGCGAGTAATAATGCGATCTCTAGCAATGACCTGAACACGAACGTCAAGAGTGGCATCTGGTTGAGCTATTCGAGTAGCAACACAATTATAAACAATGACGTACGCTCGAACAGTTACAACGGAATTTCTTTATACTATTCAGGTAATAACACGCTTAAAGAAAATACAATATCCGATCATACAGAAAATTTTAATGTTTATGGCTATTACGATCTTTTTTATCTGGTTCAAAACATAGACGCAAGTAACAAGGTGGATGGGAAGCCAATCTATTATTTGGTTAATCAGCAAAATCTGCAGATACCAAAGGATGCAGGGTATGTTGGAATTGTAAACTGCAAAAGCATAATAGTGAGAGATTTAATATTAACAAATAACCGTCATGGGGTTTTATTGGCATTTACAAACGATTCAAGAATAGAGAATGTTACAGCATCAGATAATTCCATAGGATTTGAGCTAACCTACTCACATAACAACACTTTAACGTACAATGTAGCATCAAAAAATACTTATGCAGGAATATATTCTTATTATAGTGACAAAAATATTATTTCAAATAACAATCTTATTAACAATACCATTCAAGCATACGACAACACAGGCACCAACTCTTGGGACAACGGCTACCCCTCCGGTGGCAATTACTGGAGCGATTACAATGGAAGCGACATTTTCAGCGGATCTTATCAAAACATAACAGGCAGTGACGGCATTGGCGATACACCGTATAATATTCCAGGCGGTGCTGGTGCACAAGACCGTTATCCATTCATGAACAAAAATGGTTGGCTGTGCCCATACACGAAAACAGATGTAGGCGTTACCTCTAACATAACATTAGCCAACCCAAGTGATTTAGTACCATATCTCCCGCCCGAATATGCAGGCATGGATATGAGCGACGCAGTCGTGCTCAACGTAAACGTGACCGATAATACGCCCGATAATCTAACTGATGACGCATATACCGACATCACAATAAAAGTTTGCGAACTCGATATAGAAACATGCAAAGTGTTCAAAACAGGAATTGGATTCTTACCTGAAGTTGAAGATGTAACCACGCGTCCAACGGTATCTGGCGAGCCTGCGTTCTCAAGAGATTTGGTTAATGAAACTGTTACTGTCAGGCTCTATGTGGGCGACCCGCTTCTCGGTGTGATACCCCCGGCTGCACCTTCTGTGTTCGACACCGGCGAAGGCACCTATCCAAGCATAATGGGAACGCATAAAGGCGAAATAAAACCCTCGTGT